>NZ_JBHFKZ010000005.1:0-161382 GCF_042879375.1 Photorhabdus sp. RM323S | reverse complement strand
AGGCGATGTCCCCAAAAGGTGCTCAATAGCTACTCAACTGAAAATTTCTGAAAATCTCACCAATCTGCCACGGATTATGACGAAAATCGTGAATGTCCAATTTCGACAAATTGCAAACATGCTCCAATCCCTTTAATAAATGACTACCACCGCGCACAATCGGCAGTTGAGTGATCAGCAGTACGGGCCGTTTCAGGGCCGAGGCCCAACCAAGTTCAATATGTGTGCCATCAGTACGCAATAATTCCTCACCACAATGAACCGGAAGAATGGGCATGAAAAAATCACACTGTTGCATCCATTGGAAATCCCGTTTTGATACCATCTCCGGCGTATAATTGGGGGTATCAATGCCAAATTTCTCGGTCAAATGTGCCGATAATACATTGCCATTCAGTGCCTTTACTGTCTTAACCGCTAACTGGATAGTCATTCTCAACTCTTCATGAAAACCACCATCATAAATCGCGGATTGAATAGGCCCACCAATGAAAACACTTTTGTTTGCCAATGGCATAACACTCCCCTTAATTTTCGTTACCCAACAAACTATGAACAGTCGTTTCAGAGCATTGAACTCAGCACGGCCAGAGAATAGGATGCTTCACAATTCGATAATTTATCGCTCACAACAATCCCGTTTGATCTAGCTATACCGTGGAAGAAGGTTATTTTGCTCAAGTTCATCCAGGCTATCCACAAACGCCAAATAAACTTTTTCCAGATGAGTGTTATCGTGTGCATCAGAGATAAACCAGCATCGCCACTCCCAGATGTAAACACCTCTCATCAGCAGGTTGTAGTAAAGCAAATCCATGTTGTCACGATGAATTAATCTAAAAAATGAGGAAAATGATCTTGCCTCAATGGGAACCCGGCGACTCAAGAACAGGCGATTCAAACGTAAAACAAACGATTCAGTACATTGCGTCAGTGCCTTGGTAAAAGATTCCCCTCTTCTTTTGATCTCCAGCAAAGTGGCTTTCGCGGCAGCCATAGACAGTGGATGTTGAAAATATGTTCCACCAAAGAATGTCGGTTCCGCTGCCGGGAAGCTGTCATCGTTGAAATTCCAGTTTCCACCGTCAATCGAATCAAGCATATTTCCCCTGCCGGTAATCACTCCCAACGGCATTCCTCCACCGATCGTTTTGCCATAGGTCACAATATCAGCCTCAATTCCAAATAACCCTTGGATACCTGCCGGGTGAGATCTGAAACCCGTCACGATTTCATCCAATATCAACAAAATACCCAAATCCTTGGTCATTTGACGCAGACGTCTTAAGTAATCTGGATTACAAAGACCAGGGTCACGCGTTGGTACAGGTTCTACGAGCACCGCCGCAATTCTGGTGCGATTGACTTTGAAAAACTCAATAGCTTCATTGGAACCAAATTCAAATACCGAAACATCAGCCACCATATTCTCGGGGATGCCCACCGAAACGGGTTTAGTGACACTGACTTCATCATATTCACTGGCTTTAGCCAGTACGGCATCCCAATGCCCGTGGTAACTACTGGAGAAAAGCACGATATGATTTCGACGAGTGAGCGCCCGTGCAGCCCGAACCGCATTCATTACCGCTTCGGTTCCACTATTCACAAAAGCAACACGATCCATGCCGGTAATTTCTTTTATCAGTTCAGCCACCTCCAAACCTATCGCATGCCGGGTTCCCAAACCAAAACTGTTGCTTATTTGCTGAGTGAGCTCTTTAATAACGAAAGATGGACTATGCCCAAACAAATGTGCACCGAAGCCCATCGTCATATCAATGTAATCATTACCATCGATATCCTGGATGATAGCCCCTTCAAACTTGGCGCATACAATCGGGTAAAGCAATTCTTTGATGGAGGGTTTAAATCCAATACCAGAACGGCTATCTGCAATACTGTTACGTACCGCTACCGAATGAGTTTTTGATTGAATTGTTCGCTCGTTATACCGGGAGATGAATGAAGCCAGATATTTTCTTCTCTCCTCAGATTCAATGGGTGACGCACTTCTCGACATCCATTGAAAAAAGCGTTCTTTCTTAACATGTGGAATATCTATCGCGTCTGGCTGATCAGAAATGCTCTCTTGCTCAGTCAAACCGGGTTGAGGGTGAATTGCCGAATCATTATCTTCCCCGGCCTTGCTTTTATCTGCCATCAACACATATTCACTGAGTTGACGAACCGTTTGTAATTCTGCAAAAAACTGCCGCACTGAAAGTTTTATACCAAATCGTTTCTGGATGGGATCCAACACTTCGAATAACAAGAGTGATTCCGCACCTAATTCAACCAACGGTATTTCCAGTTTTATCTCTTCTCTCGGTAAACCAAATGTTTCTGCAAAAATAGTGGTTATCTCTCTCTGAATAATTTCAATATTACTATTACTCATATCAACCTCACTTTCCTTAAATGAAGACGATCTCTACCATGTTTACAGCTCAGATTGCCGTTCTTTCAAATGGATAAGTTGGAAGCGCGAGCCGTTTACGATGCTCGTTCTGGTAAAAAATATCCCAACTGATATTTTCCCCGGCCTGCCAGGCAGAGGCAGACGAAATATAAATGTCTGGCAGTTCGCTAGATTCGTGAGCTACCACTCTGGCCTTATTTAATAAGCCCAATGTCAGTTCACGAATATCACGTGCGACAATCACCTTTCGTATTGATAAATGTCGTCGGCCCCGTTGCAAGGTAAATGCAATATCAGCGATATTCACCTCTGAATACTGCTCAAGATATTTCGCCAGATCCAAGATTTTGTGTGTTAATGCCGCCTCAGTACGTGCACTCAGCGGTATCAGATGTGCGGCTTCCAGGGAAGGCATATCAGGTTCTCTCGCTGGCGGCTCGGCAACCACAATATGAACATTTGTGCCACCTATCCCGAACGAACTAACACCTGCAATTCTAGAGGAATAACGGTTATCCCAAGCACTGGGTTCGGTTGGGACATAAAACGGAGATGCAGGATCCCGAAGTTCAGCGCATGGAGATTCACAATTAATTGAAGGAGGAATAATGCCTAAATTGACGGCATAGATAGTTTTTATCAGCCCGGCGATACCCGATGCACAATCAGCATGACCAAGATTGGATTTAATTGAGCCTAAAGCACAAGCTCTGGCAGAGACGCGTTCAAACACCCGCCCCAACGCACGTAACTCAATCCCATCACCGACTGGCGTTCCAGTACCGTGCGCTTCGATCAAACCAATCTGATCGGCCCGTACATCAGCAGCAGCAAGCGCACGACGGATCACCTGTTCCTGCCCTGAAACACCCGGAGCACTATAACCCGCCTTGACAGCCCCATCGTTGTTTATTGCCGTTCCTTTAATCACGGCCAAAATAGGTTCACCATTGAGCAGAGCATCCTCCAGACGGCGCAACGCCACGAATGCCGTCGCATCAGAGAAAATCGTACCGTCGGCTCTCTCATCAAACGCACAAACGCGTCCCGTCGGAGATAATATGCCGCCTTCATGGTAAACATAGCCAACATGAGCGGGATACCTAACGCAAACACCGCCAGCCAGAGCCATATCACTTTCACCTAACAGCAGGCTGTTACAAGCCATATGTACAGCGACAAGCGAGCCTGAACAAAACGTTCCTATGCTCACAGCCGGTCCTAAGCAGTTGAACTTGTACGCGATACGAGTTGCCAAGGCATCGATAGAACTTCCCCCAAACAGCAGCATCGCGTCAGCCGGAGAATTGTTCATCGCCGGCACATTTGCGTGCCAGGTACTTTGACGAGAACCCACAAAAACTGAACAGAGTCCCGCGTCTGCACCGTTTGAATAGCCGCTCAGTTCAAGCGCCTCATGGCAAACCTCCAGACAAATCCGTTGTTGGGGATCCATTTTCGACACTTCCCTTGGCATCAGTTGAAAATAGCCGTAATCAAACTTTTCCGGATCCTGTAGGTACGCACCACGCGGAACGTAATGCAATCCTCTTGCATCCGCATTAACGCCCCTATCATGAAGCTCTGCATTGGTATAACCAGAAATCAGTTCCCGTTTCCCTAAGATTGCTTGCCAAAGCTCTTGACTCGAATCCGCATTAGGAAAACGCCCAGCGATGCTGGTAATCGCGATATCTGTTGAATAGCGCATTTGTATTTTTGACTTCATTCTAATTCCCTTCCCCCGAACAAGTTGTTCTTGCCGACTCAAGCTACCGCACACCACCTTCAATTCGCTTTTTCTTTACCTGCATCGTAAGAGACACCACCGTGCTGGATTCGAAAAGATCAACCATAGATACAACAACATTAAAATGAGTATTAACCTGTCGCACCAATTCAGCACCCACTAATGAATCGCCCCCTAAATCGAAAAAGTTCGATTCATGATCAACAGGACAACGCAGTACATCACGCCAAATAGCCGTCATATCATCCATTATGGCTTCGTCTGATGCAGGAGGCGGTGCCACTATGGGCCTCTCTGCATCCCCTTGAAGTGGTGTCTGCACAATATCGTGCAACCGTTCATTTAAAGGTACGGTGGAAACCGCAAAACGAGGCTCTGCATGGCATGTGGCAAAAATAATATTCAATGCATTAACGATATCGGCATAACGTAAGGGACGAACACGATTTACGCTGTATTTGAAGCTATTTGACTCATCCCAGCCTTCCCATCCATCCCAATCAATTGAGAAATAGGGTTTATCCACATTGTGCATTGAAGAAAATGCTGCGCAGGCTTCGTTTGAAGCGGCATAAGGAGCAAGACCCAAACCTCCAGCGAAAACCGACAAAGACGAGATAAAACAACCAAATCTCAAAGAGCGATCAGCAAATATTTCATGCAAAACAGCCGCCCCTTTTCGTTTTGGCTGCATTAGCTTTTCCCAATCCTGCTGATCCGAATTTTGCAACCATTGGATCGTTGCCTGACCAGAAAGTCCGGCAGCATGGACAAAGCAATTCGCTTCACCCAAGATGGATTCCGCCCGGGAAAGTTCTGCAAGCACACAAGTTTTGTCTGTCACATCGGCGGTAATAACTTCAACGTCAGCGTTAATATTTCGCAACTCCGCTAATCGCTGACTCTGCAACGTATCAGACCTGGCGGAATCTATGGGTGTCTGAACGAGCAGGATGAGTTTCGCGTTAAACTTCGTGGCAAGATATTGTGCAATACCAAAACCAACCGTACCCAATCCCCCGGTCACCAAACAGATCATGCCGGGTGAAACTTCGCGGCTGACTGATGGGCTAACCACCTCAAAATAGCGTTCCCACCGCCAGCCTTGACGCACCCCAATCACTGGCTGGTCGTCGGTAGTGAAAAGTTCAGTCACGATATGTTGAGCATGATTAAAACGGCAAATTTCTTCGGCGGGTATGTCTATCACTTTCATCATCATGCCAGGCAATTCCTGGCTGATCGCAGAGATGGATGCCAGCATAGTGGCCCGTTCTATAATCGGTGGCTCACTGCCAGTGACGTCGATAAAGCCTTGTCCTATCAAGGTCAATGAAATGGCTTTATTGCCAACCTGGGAAAGCGCTTTTACCCTATTAAATAACGTAAATGGGAAACGATCTTCCCCTGCCAGCATGTCAAAATCGGGCAGGATATCACCAAAAATGAAGAGGATATGGTCAGGTGTATCTGCTTGCTGTTTCTTCAACATAAGCATCAAACGTTGAACACTTGCGGTATCGTCAAAGTTGACTATGAGCTCTGTTTCATGGAAAGACGTGACACGGTTCTCATGCACCTCAAACACTTTCTGCCCCAGATCACGCAGAATATCCGCGATCGGACAAACTTCTTGACAGCTTTTATCATAGACAATCAGCCAGTTACGCTTATCTGCTGATGATACAGGCAATAAACGCCGCGTTCGTTTCCAGCGTTCAACATAAACACCGACGGGGCCGTCAACAATTTCAGGGCTTGCCACAGGCTGATCAACATAAAGTTGTTGCTGGTGCTCTGTCTCTGCTGAACCTGTATACCAGCACCGCCGACGTTGCAAAGGTTGAACCGGAAGCGGAATACGTGAAACAACTTCCCCGCCTCTCAATACCGACCAATCGATAACCAAACCACGTTGCCATAACTTTCCAACCAGCGTGACTAACGCCTTGTCATCCTCTTCATAAAAGGCATCCAAACGAATAATATTTTCCGCGTTTGAAACTATTTCAGAGAAACGGTCAGACGAATGGCTAAAATCTAATATCACATCATTGGCTGATATAACCTCACTCTCTTGCCGTAAGCTCGGAATGGCTCCATCAATCAAGATGGCTTTCGCATTGTTACCATCAACCACTCCATGATGCTTGGACCAAAAACGGCCGGGCAAAGCGATACGATCCCTAGCTAAATCCTGTGGCACCTTTCCCTGTAACTTATCAACGACTTCCGGCAATGTCAGCATACCCAACGAGCAGGCAACGGCAAGGTCGTAACGATTATCGGATATGATGAGTACCGGCGTGGAGATCATTTTCCGCCAACAATTCATCGCGGCGATCATAGCCACGACATTGGCAATTCGCTCCCGATTTCCATTACGTTCTGTTATTTCAGTGATGTCAATTCTATTGATGTTATGGGAAAGATCCGCCGGTAATTCAGCGAGTAATCTATCCACTTCTTGCCAATAGCCAGGCATCTTCATAGATAAAGCGGAGCGAATACCCGGCCCAAGCGTAATCACCAGACGTTGCGGTTCAGAAATGTGTGCGGTGACGGTGAAATCCGTGCTTCTGATGCTCTCGATCAACATTTTCACATCTTTAGCATACACACAGGCTCGGTATGGTTGCGCTGCACGTCCTTCCGCATAGGTAAAAGCCACTTCATCAATATGCGTATCTGGTTTAGCCTCCAGCATTTCCGCCAAACTTGTCCTCAACGTGTCCAAAGCATTGACACTACGTCCCCCCAACGGAATAGCTCGCCAACCAAGTTTACTTTTACCTGACATTCGTACCGGTGCTTGCTGCAAAATCATATGAACATTGCTGCCACCCGCACCAAAAGAGCTGATTCCCGCCCGTCGTAGTCCTTTCACCGGCCAATTGATAGGCGTGGTGTTGATAATGAAAGGACTTTGCTCAAGGTTCATAGCAGAACTGGCTCTGCTGAAAGTCGGATGTGGCGTAATTATGCCTGTTTTCAGTGCCATAATCGTCTTTGCCAACCCCGCGAATCCTGCGGCAGCCGCCAAATGACCCATGTTAGCTTTGATCGATCCTAACGCACAAAATCCCTCACGATCAGTACCCTGACGGAAAGCCTGACAAAGCGCAGCATATTCGACCGAATCCCCAAGTGGCGTCGCGGTACCATGTGCCTCGATCATCCCTAATTCATCCGGCTCAACCCCTGCAATTGCCTGGGCATCCAAAATGAGTTTTCGTTGCCCATCAACACCCGGCGCGGCAAAGCCTGCCCGGGCAGAACCATCATTATTCGCCGCTGAACCAAGGATCACGGCATGAATGGTATCCCCATTTCTCATGGCCTCATCTAATGGCCGAAGAGCCACAAGTCCAGCACCATCACCAAAGAAAGTGCCCGATGCCTTCTCATCGAATGGTCTACAATATCCATCCTCTGAGAAGATCATATCGCGCTGATAAAAATAGCCCGGCCGGGGATGAGCATGTACGGAAACACCACCAGCGAAAGCAATCTCACATTCTCCAAGCAAGAGGCTTTGTATTGCGGTATGAACCGCCGTCAATGAGGTCGAACAGCCCGTCAGAACCGTCATACTCGGCCCGTCAAAACCGAGCTTGTATGAAATTCGTGCTGACAGATAATCCTTATCATTCGTCAGCATTAGCTCTGTTCCCATTAGCGAAGCCAGATCACATTCAGATCTAATGACATTAGGCAAATAGGTATTCATCGAACTTCCGGTAAAAACACCGATCCGGGGACGTCGGAAAGGATTACCATAACCGGTCACTTCTGCCAGTTCCCATGCGCACTCCAGAAGAATCCGGTGTTGAGGATCGAGTAATTCAGCCTCTCGCTGGCTTATTGAAAAAAAATCGGGATCGAACAGATCGATATCCGGCAAACATGAATCAACAGGAACATAATTTTTTGCAGTGACGATATGCCGGGCGACGCCAAAACGGGCAAGCTCTTCCTGGCTATATCTTTTTGCCAAGATTCGGCCCGCAACAAGATTTTCCCATAGTACATCCAAGCTATTAGCCAGAGGTAACCGACAAGTGGCTCCAATGATTGCGATCGCATTCTCAGACATCTTGTTCCCCCTTCAATGATCTTCTTGAACTCAGCGTTTTCTGACGCCGCGTTTGGGAGGGTTTATCTGCAACTTCTGCCAGCGTCATCAGTTGCAGAGGACGTAAAAGGTAATTAGCCAACATACGGATCGTCGGAAAGCGGAATAAATCGGAAGGGAGCAATGCACTGCATCCCGGTAATTGCACAATATGTGCATGGATCTGCATCAGTGCCAATGAATTACCACCAATATCAAAAAATGCGTCATCCAATCCGACTGCTGCTCTCCCCAACACCTCACACCAAATCTTCGAAATCTCGGCGAAAACTGAGTCAACAGGTAACTCAGGGACAGGTCCCAACGAACTGATATCCGTCAACCTCCCCGCTTTAATCAAATCATTTAACGCTCTTCTATCAACTTTGTTATGGGTATTACACGGTAATTCATCAGCCAGCATAATCCTGCCGGGCAACATGTAGATGGGGAGATAAGCTCTGAGATGATCACGAATAGCAGACTCTTCGGGCAAATTGCGCTGACTCGCAGGTACCAATATTGCAACTAAACGATCTGTGCCCTCGTGAGATTCAACGATAACGGCAGCATCCGCAATAGCATGATAGCGATTGAGACAATCCTCAATCTCTGCAATCTCAATTCGATAACCGGCAACTTTTACCTGATTATCCACGCGACCACAAAAATGAATTCGTTCCCCGTCCCAATACGCCAAATCACCGGTTTTATACATACGTCCATGATCAATATAGGGATCAGGAATGAAACATTGAGCAGTTAACTGTTCAAGACCGACATAACCCCGGGCGATCCCACGTCCACCAATGTAAATTTCGCCGACTTCACCCATCGGAGGTGTTTGCATTGAAGTGTTCAAAATATAGACCGTTGCGAAACCTAACGGTTTGCCAATGGGGATCACAGTGTAGTCAGTCAGTGCTTCTGTGACTTTCTCCACAGTGGTGTAAACAGTTGTCTCCGCTGGACCATACATATTCCATAATGTCCACTGGGTATTCAAATAAGGCTGAATAGTGGCACTGAGAAGGGCTTCACCACAAATGACCCAATGTTTTATCGCATAAGTTCTTGGCAGGCTCTGAAACTCAGATAGCAGGTTTTTCAAACTGGCAGGCGTCTGTGTGACAATAGTTACCTGCTCCGCTGCTATAAGGTCCAGAAGCTTGTCAGGTTGATTACGTATATCATCAGGCACAATGACTAAAATCCCACCAGAGCAGAGTGAACCCCAAATCTCCCACACAGATAAATCAAAGCTGGCAGCATGGAACCAAGTCCACACTTCTCCAGGTGCGGGGGCCAGATATTCATCCATTGCGTTCAGAAAAGAAATAACATTGCCGTGTTCAACATCAATACCTTTGGGCGTCCCCGTGGAACCCGAAGTGAAAACACTGTATGCAATCGAAGAAGGGGTACAATGATCCACAGGTTTTACAACAAACGGTGGTTCAGTAGCCGTGATCACCATCAGCTTAGTCGCAAACGCGTCGTCCAAGTCAACATCCGTGTTAACAACAATCAGCTTCATCTCTGATTGTTCGACAATTCTCTCCAGACGTTTCTGTGGCAGCCTGGGATCTAACGGTACATATCCCGCACCAATACGCATAATCCCAAGCATCGTCACCACGGCCTCCAGTGAAGGCAATAATGCAACCCCCACCCGATCACCAAGCACAACCCCATTTTGCATAAGCTGGGCAGCGACCTCCAGCGACCAACGCTGCAAATCCAGATAAGTTAATCTATCGTCACCACAACGAATCGCTACGGACGCCGCTTGTTGCACAACCCGTTGATCGAAAAGCGAAACGATGGTCTGATCCGCTATCTCAGGGAGCATATCCGAATTAAGCGGACCAGACGGAAGATTGTAATCCTCTGATTTTGGTGCCAACAAAGCACTTATTTCCCTATCAGGCTCCGTAATAAGGGTTTCAACCACCCTCCCGAAGCGCTCTGCAAATATCTGAAGACCTGAATGTGAGAAAAAATGTTTGTCCCCTTTGAGTTCACATCTTAATTGGCAATCAGCATCCAAAAATAACAGTTCAATATCAACCTGCCCTTCCTGCTGACAAATCCTGAATGGAGAAATAACCCTTCCCGCCCATAAAACCTGAACAGCATCCTCAGCCGTCGCCAACTCCAATTTCAGCCAACGCGACTGCCCTACGTGTCCCAGCATATTCACTGCGGTCTGAAACAACGGATTACGCCCTTCATGCCGCTCCACAGCAAGGTGATCAAGCATTTGACTGAGACAAAAATTTCGATTATCAAGCGCCGATAACGATCTTTCTTTTGCAGCCGATAACAAGTGATGAAATGTTTGATCAACGGACAAACGTATAGGTAATACATTAAACAGACAGCCGATAATATGCTGATGAACCGAGTCACGCATCGACACCGGCACACCCATCACAACATCTGACGTTTTTGTCTCCCTGGCTATGTAAGCCCCCCATGCCGCTAACATGACAGTAAAGACCGAGCCGCCTATTTGCGCAGCCAACTGCTTTATTTTTTTCGTGGTCTCTTCACCAAGGTTAAAAAGCACTGATGACCGGCCACTATGGCCTTTGCGCCAAAAATTGTTCCATTGCAGCATTGCCGGTTGCTTCTTTAAACACGCACTCCAATAAGCTTTCGATTCCGCCGCCACTTCACTCTGGTAATACTCTTGTTCCCGCGAGACGTAATCCTGGAAAACTTCGGCTGGCTGTAACCAGGAATCGGAATCTTCCCCCAGTTCAGCCAGATAAAAGTGTTCAAGCTGATCCCACATAAAACCAAGTGAAGTAAAATCCGACACAATATGATGAACACACATCAGTAAAACGTGCTCTTCGGCACTGACCACATAAATACCGAAACGCAGACATGACTCTTTTTCCAACTTAAAAGGAACAGCATGAAAATCCTGCACTGCATGTTCGAGAGTATCCGGGCTCCATTCCGTTGCATCGAAAACCGCCAGTGCCGGCGGTAAGTGTTCATTAATCACAAGCCTTGGTTCACCGTTCATGTTCACGAACGTGCTTCTCAATGTGGCATTTTTGGAAACCAGCCGATTAACCGCATAGCGAAAGGCATCAATTTGAAACGATCCGTGAATACGGAAAGCCTGGGCAATATTATATCTGCCATCATCCGGCGTATAATTGGCAATGAACCATAAAGCTCTCTGCTGCATGGACAGCAATTCTGCATCACCAGTCTGTGGGCAATTTATATACATAACGTGTCAAGCTCCATCAATACTAAACAGTATCCCCACCCTCTGGTCACGCCAACCTCGTTACGGAAAGGGCAAGGTTTGTGCTTGGTGTTACTGCATCAGCTAACGGCTCGTCAGAAATAACGCTTCAATTTTTCAACCACCTCAGCAATGCTACAGTCGTCAAACAAGACCGATATGGGGACTAATTTGCCAATGTTCCCCCGCAACCGCTGAACAATCGCAACCGCTGACATGGAGTCCATATCAATCTCACTCAACTTCGTATCGGCAGTGACTTCTCCCCCGGCAACAAGTTTTTTCAGCTCTTCTATCACGATTTCCGTCATTGCGCTGCGCTGCTCCTCATGCGAGGGTTGCCCAACAGCGACTATCGCATCATGACTTTGAGCAGAACCCAAAACAGTTTCTATACCATTTACCGGATCCCGAGAATCAATCAGCCTCTCCAGCGCAACACGGCTAAAGTTTCCGGCAATCAGCCCAGCATAGTGATGAATATTCTCTCTGGCGACGGTATCCATGACATCCTGGATATCAAGGAACAACAATCCCATGGCTTCAAGTCTGCTAAGGTGCAACGGATTGAGATGTGTGGTCATCCCACCCCGCCAGGGTGCCCACGCGATAGCCGTACCTGGAAGCCCAGTCGCTAGCCGATATCGCATCAAAGAATCCACGAATGAGTTCGCGGCAGCATCTGCCCCCTGCCCCGCAACGCCAATAATCCCGGCTAATGAAGAAAATGCAATGAACCAATCCAGACTTATCCCTTGAGTAACCAGATGCAAGTTCCAGCTCCCGGCCATTTTCGGACGGAAAATTTTGTTAACCGAACGGCTGTTTAACGTGGCAAGCATTTCATCTTCAACAACGCTTGCCAGATGATAGATTCCCCGTAAGGGATGACCCGTCCTATCAATACGCCGCAACACCGCCTTGACATCCTCAATATCGGCTATATCCCCCTGGAATAAGTAGAGATTGAAATTCTGTGCTTTCCATTGCTCAGATTCACTGATCAAATGAACCGGTGGAGCAGAACGCCCCATAAGCGTTACATGCCTTGCCCCTGCGGCAAAAAGATTCGCAGCCAACATGCGCCCGGTATCGCCAAATCCGCCGGTGATAAGATAGTTTGCATCCTGTTTGATCTCTGCCTTTTCATGGCTAATGGCTAAAGATTCAACCTGACGCTGCCAAATGCACTGATCATCAATGAGAAACTCTCTCTGCTCACCCTCATTTGCCATAATGGCAAGAACCAATGCGATCTCTTCGTCTCCAACCCGTCCAAGAGGCAAATCAACCAAACCGGTTTCAACAATGGGGTACTCTCTGGCAATAACCCGACCTAATCCCCATAAACCACTACCAGACAAACCTGTCGTATCAAATTGCTCGCCAAACATTTGCACCCCCTGGGTCAGGATCCAGAGTTGCGGTTTCGCCTCATGACGGCTTTGAGCAGCTTTGTTAGCAATAAGACGTAAACTTTCGAATTCGTGTAGCTCATGAGCCACAATATTTGAAGCGTTCAAGAGCTTCTCAGGGCTGGCTAAATAGAGCAATGTGTCCGTGGCTTCTATTGAGTCAAGTTGACCTGTCAGATCTGCATCAAGATCAATAGCGACAACATCAATTCCCCTAGCTGCAATCAATCCTCTCACCGTGTGAGCAAAATCGGTATTTCTGCTAATGACAGTACATTGAGTTAATAACGGAGCGTTGGGAGAGATAAGATGACATTTCACCCAATTCAGATTGAACAGTTGAACGTCACTCTCTTCCAAATCACAAAGCAAGGGATCACGCATAACTGGTTCGATCGGTGACACTTTACGCCCGTGAATTTCTTGACTCATCAATATTCCCCCTTATCAAACGTGCTAGCGACCAACACCAACTCTTCAAACAATCAGGCAATGCATCCATATCAAAATCCTCTCAATAACGATCAGATCCAGAGAACAGCCGTGCTACTGATGAAACTATAAAAGACGAAAAACGGTAGGGTATGCTATTGATAACCAGAGTAAAATGGCAGTTTAACGCCAGACTCTCCGATCGTATCCAACCAAAGAGCCATCAAGCGGGATGGTAAAAACCGGAGATTACAATCTGGCCTGGAAGAAATTGTGACATCCATAGCGCTGGCATATATCTCTATATCCATGCTCAACGGTACATCTTGCGCATCTTCATCTGGCTTCCCAATACGTATTTTTTCAGGTGCCAGTTCATAACCAATAATATTGGGAGAGCGTCGTTGATCACCAACGAAATTGAAAGAAATCGCAGGAAGCTCAGGCCAGCCAAATACAGAATCAGGCACAAAGTAGGTAGCAGCATAATCTGCCGCTTTTTCTATCGCGCCATTTAATTCTTGTGCCAGGTGTTGAAGGGTACTTTCCAGCGATAAAACCGGGTCAAGATTAAACCCAACCGTGATCGGAAATGAGACTGATCCGACAAGATGAGAAACGGAGGTTTCCCAATGACCGACAAAATGAGGGCTGACCCACAAGAGCATATCCAGTTTGCCTTTGCCAAAAACAGCCGCCAGCGCCTTTAACCAGCCACCAAGCAGCAAATCTGACACACTGACACGACGTTGCTGGGCTAACAGGCGTATCCTCTTTAAAGCCTCATCATCAAGCTGCCTGACTTCGGTGATGGCCTCAGCCAATCGGCTAATGGGAAGTGACTCAACACGCCGCTCACCGAGAATATTCAGGGGCGTATTTTCAATTGGTTGTTCAATATCAAGAATAGCCGCCTTTGCGATTTGCTGATGCCGTTCATGCAGCTCGGCGCAAAACTGCTCATAATGAGTGGCCTGCTCAAGCTCAAGCGGTTGTCCATTCACAGACATTCTGTATGCCTTTGAGAGATCTCGCCATAAAATCCGGCTGGAAATGCCATCACACACCAGATGATTGAATATCAATACCAGCCTTTGCTCACCGGCAAAATCGTCATCAAACAAGCAGTAACGCAACAAGGGAGGATTTGCCACATGCATCTTGGCTCTAATGTCAGCGATATAATTTGATATTAAACGCCGGCGATCATCTTGATTACCTGTTAGCTCTCTGACTTCAAAAACCTGGTGCAGCAATTCACGGCTGGGAGGTACAAAATCCATCTCCATATTCATTCCATTACCGATAAATCGTGCTCTCAGAACAGAATATTTATTCAACAAATATTCAATCGCCACCCTGAGATGTGCAGGTGCCAATCGCTCCAAAGGCATTAATACTTCACCGACACATAATTGATCAATGTTCAGCGAATATCGCAAGTCATATAATTGCCCTAACTGAACACGCATAACCTTCACCTTTCCATTGCAAGCCCTGTGGGCGGATTAGCGCCAGCGCTATTTGCTACCGTCATAAACAACATAGTGACGGTTTTAAAAGTAGCAATAAAAAAAGAAACCACCACGAATCAATCCAGATATTTGAACTGGACCAGAATAATTAAGATATTATTACTATCAAATAAGTACTCTTATTAATAAACACGGGTGATAAACCAGTCAGCTAATCAGCGTTGATATCGAAAAGACAAACCCCACATTTTTAACATGGGGTTTGTTAACAAGAGGAGTCACTTAGGAGGCGCGGCGAAAATTGAACCATACCAACGCAGCCATCACCATCAGAAACAGGGATGCGACCCCCATCACAGAAAAAACGGCATCGTCGAACGCTGACCTGGCAAGATTTGCGAGAGCCAAACCAGCATCAGGTGCCATTCCTTCAGCAGCTATCAAAGCGCCATCAATACCATCTCTGGCAGCATCATTCACTGGAGAATCAGCCGGCAGCGCAAGGGTATAACTGTAGACAGCCGACATAATGCTCCCCATTATCGCAATGCCCAATCCACCACCCAACTCATAGGAAACCTCTTCAACAGACGCGGCCATACCTGCCCGATTTGGCGGTGTAGCCTGCATGATAGTACTGGACGCGGCAGTCATTGTTGCCCCAAGGCATGTTCCCAGCACAAAAAAGCACATTACCTGCAAAGGCAGGGGGGCTGAAAAACTGGCCATGAGTGCAAGTATGGCAAAGGCATACATCAACAAAGAGGTAATGAGCAATCGAGCACTACCCAAACGGGGAAGAACCCAACCACTCACAGGACTCGCAACAATTGCACCCAATGAAAATGGCAGAAAATAGAGCCCCGATTGCAAAGGGGTTAATGACAATACAAGTTGCAAACGCTGGCTTAACACCAGATTAATTCCCATCAAACAGGCGGAAGCCACCAACCCAGCGATGACTGAAGACGAAAAAGCCGGACTTTTGAAAATGTCGAAATCAATCAATGGATGCGCACTTCGCTTCTGGCGTCGAATAAATAACACCAGAAAGCCTATCGTCAAAGCGAAGGTAACAAGTATCCCGATATAGGAAGGATCTCGCTTAGCGAACTCCTTGATGGAATAGGCAAAACTGATCAATACAACCATAATCTGCAATGAGCCAACCAGATCCCACGGATGAGACGAATCGGTCTTAGAGGTTGGGACAAACAACCACGACAGAATTAATGCCAAAATCACAATAGGAACATTAATGAGGAACACCGATCCCCACCAAAAATATTCAAGCAATAAGCCGCCTATCAGTGGCCCTATTGCCGCGCCTCCAGAGGCAACGGCGGCCCAGATCCCAATTGCAAATGATTTCTCGTCTTCATCATCGAATGTCAAGGCGATAATCGACAATGTGGCAGGCATCATCGTTGCCGCCCCGATCCCCAATAGTGCCCGGGAAACAATCAACATTTCCGATGAATAAGAGTAGGCTGCCAGCAAGGATGAGCAGCCAAATATCATGAGACCACAAACCAGCAATCGTTTATGCCCGATGCGATCTCCCAAAGTACCAGCACCCAACAACAGCCCAGAGACGACAAGAGGGTAGATATTCACTATCCATAACTTTTCCGTTGTACTCGCGCTCAAACTGTGAGTCAGGCTCGGAAGCGCGGTATACAACACTGTCATATCAACAGCAACCAGCAATAACGCAGCTGAAACAGTAGAGAGCACCCACCATTTCTTTATAATTTTCATTTCATTCATCCATTCTTACTTTTATGTCATCTCCGGGAAACCAGATTAATTCAGACAAAATTATTATCAGACTCTTGCAATAAATCATTAACATTGATGCCAAGAGTAATATCACGCTTTAGCTTTTTATTTAATTCAATTGCCGTTACCCCCTGAATAGCGCCTTGATTAACAAGCTTAGTCACTCGACTACGTGACAACGAAAGCTTTTTGGTCAGGATCGAAATAAGTCTGATAGGAATGGGATATTCAAGCTGTACCGTGATCTGTACCGCTGGCGTTTGAGCCATATCCTGAAGTTCTTTACCTTCGATGATAAAGTCAGGGGAATCGCCAAGTTCAGCTTTGTTTTTTGCCAACACCCGATAATCAAAGGCATATCGTCGAACTTCATCTTGATCATTGTGCAAAAATCGTTCATACAAGTCGCCATCCAATTTATTGACATTGACCCTCGAAAAAATATCAATATTCCAAGTGTAATCACATTTTTCACATTTATAGATGCTCCACACATCCAACACTTTTTTTTGCGCATTAACCCTGAATGTACCTGCTGGATAAAACTCCTTTTTCACCTCACAGCCAGGGCAACGTTTCAAAATGGCCTGATAGCCTACAGGCCTTACTAACCATGTAACATTTCTATTTGTCATGATAGATCCACGTTCAAATTGGTTAAGTTGGTTATGGCTACGTTGGTCAATTTAAAATCTAAATTTGATGATATTCTATAACATCAGATCTTGAAACTATTTATCAATTCGTTGCTTAAGTGACTTTAATGTTTTTATTTTAAGGCGCTGCGGATAAAACGGAGATCCCCTTTTTTCGGGAAGGGGATCACTCATCATGTTATCCTTTAGTAATCATCACTCGCGTTTTGGACAGTCAATCACGTCGAAATCTTTGCTGTAGCAAATGTAAAATTCATTTTGATTGATCTGAATGGTTTTACCTTTTAATGATGGGTTATTTTCCTGAAGGAACTCAATTAACTGCTTGTTAGATAGGCGACTATCTGGCAATACCAATCCATTAAACAGTTCTTGCTGTTTACTGAAAAACTGTTCTGGCGCAGCAAACGCGCAGACACCATGCTTTTCCCACTCGCCTTGCAGCAGATCGACACCTGGAGAAGTACACAAATAAGGCTTCATCACCTGATAATCCAGGGGTGGTAAATCCCCCTTACACAGACGTGGATGTTTACGGATATCAGACCAGTCACGACACTGATCCATTGATCTGCCATCACAGGTTTGTGCCCACAGGCCATGAATTATCCAGCCAAATTTATTTTCTGAAAAACATTGCAATGCAAACTTTTCATATTCACTCTGCGCTTTAACAATTTCGTCATTCTTTTTCAGGCGATTAATCTCATTCTCTTTGTTTTTACAAAATGCCGGAGAATAATTAATCGCCAGTTTGAAGTAATCTGTAGAGGCTTTCGCATTCTGACCATAACGATCATTTTTGGCGGTGTAGTCATAATTTGCCGGTGGATTAGCGGGCAATACACAGGAAATAGCGTCTTCCGCTTGTGGCTCTAAAAAATCCATCACGTTTGGTTGCTTCGCACAGCCAGCAACCAATAAAACAAATACTGCCGGTAATAAGTTAGAAAAGCGCATCATTGTTCCTCAATGGGAAACCATTTCCCTGTTGAATGGTAAACAAAAACCTGCCCAAACAAGGGCAGGCAACGATTAAAATTATTTTTTTTCAGTCAGATCAATTTGATATACCGCAAAACCGACATCATCGTTTTCCAAATATTTCACTGGATATTGAGAAAACTCTTTGATGAATTTAGCTGCTTTCTCACTTGGAGAGGTTTCGAAACGAATATCCAGTTGCTTGTCAGTTTTGATTGGCATAATCAACCAGTTATTATCGGCCTTGGTCGTGACCATACCTTTCTCTTGAGACGCTTTGACAATGTAAGAAGCCAGGATAGCGCGGTTCTCATCCGGTGATGCGAATGCAATGTTATCTTCGCCTGTACCAACAAATTTACCGCCATATGCACGATAATTATTGGTAGCAATGAGAAACTTGGCTTGAGGATCGATAGGCTTACCCTGATAAGTCACCTCCTTGATACGGTTCGCCCCTTGATTGATGACTTGACAATCAACGTCATATTTAGCGGGTTGAGTCAGATCAATCTTATAATTCACGCCACTAATCGTGTCGAAGTTATAAGTACGGAAACCGCTCCAGTTCAACAGATACTGAGGCTGAGTTGAATTTGGATCGATCTGGTTATATATGCCGGCAGAACACTCCAGCCATTCAATCACATCAGCACCGGTTACCTTCACAACAGCCAGTGTGTTTGAATATAGATAGAGATCCGCCGCGTTACGGAACGTCAAATCACCTTTTTCAACTTCAACGAAATCTTCGGGGGCATTCTTACGACCACCGACTTTGAAAGGTGCCGCCGCTGCCAGAACAGGAATATCCGCTAAATCCGGATCACCCTGAATAAAATGCCGCGTATAATCTGCCTGTGCATCATTCACGATCTGTACTGTTGGGTCGCTTTGGATCAGGGCAAGATAGCTGTACATATCGGCGGAAGCTTTACCAATCAATTTACCGACAAAACCCCGGGTTCCCTGATGGGCTTGCTCGATAATTTTCACTAACTCGCTATCACGCCCAACCAGTGCCTTTTTGCCTATTTTGTCATAAATCGGACGTGCTTCTGCTGTTGCCTCCGCCACCTGCCATACTCCGCCATCATTGTTGATAACCATATCAACAACACCCAAATGATCGCCCCATTGACCAGGCATGACGGCGGGAATACCATTAACCGTCCCTCTGACAACATCAACACCGTTAATACCTGCAAAATCTTTGCTTGGGAACACACCGTGCGCATGACCAAACATAATCGCATCAATACCTGCAACTTCACTCAAGTAATAAACCGAGTTTTCAGCCATTGCCTTATAGGGCTCTTTAGAAAAACCAGAATGAGGAATAGCGATAATCAAATCTGCGCCCTGTTTCTTCATTTGAGGAACAAATTTTTTCGCGGTTTCAGTAATATCGTTAACGACAACTTTCCCATCCAGATTGATCTTATCCCAGATAGCAATCTGTGGTGGTACAAAACCGATATAGCCAATTTTAATGGTGTGATCTTTACCCTCCCGATCTTTCACTGGCGTATCAACGATAATATAAGGTGTGAAATAGTTCTTACCGGTTTTAGCATCCATTATGTTGGCATTGATATAAGGAAATCTCGCACCGGCAATGACACTTTTCAGATAATCCAAACCAAAGTTAAACTCGTGGTTACCAAAGTTACCCACGGTATAACCCATTGTGTTCATTAATTGATGTGCTGGATGAGATTCCCCTTTTTTAAGTCCCCTTGCCGCCATATAATCTGCTAGCGGACTACCTTGGATCAGATCACCATTATCGACCAAAATAGCATTGGAGACTTCTGCTTTAGCCGCTTTAATTAAATTCGCGGTACGCACCAAACCAAATTGTTCTGTGGGTTTATCTTTGAAGTAATCAAAATCAATCAAATTACTGTGAACATCAGATGTTTCCATTACCCGCAAGTCAACCGTTGCAGCATTGACATTAAATGCGACCAATAAGGCTAATGTGGAGACTTTCAACACATTCCTAACCATTTCACACCCCTTTTTAGGCTAGTTAAGGAGAACTTCAGCTCTCCTTATCACTTTCAACTTAGAAGTACAGACGAGCTCCTGTTGCCAGAATAGTCTGTTTTTTATTCTCGTAAGCTGGGTTGTCGCTGTGTGCGCCATCCTATGCCACTTCAACGAACAAACGCCGGCTAGTGGACTTGCTCCCCCCACTCAGTCACCCGTGACTCAAGTGGGGGCTTCTTATGACCCCTATTAGCAACCGCTAATAGCTTTCGTTGCAATTACCTGCGCTGACAGGCGTTATTGCAAGGGAACTCTTTACATAACCACTATGCCCTAGCATATCAGCTAATCCTTGATGGCAAATATTGAGGGCGGCGTTAATTTCTCTGTCATGGTTTTGTCCACACATTGGACAGACCCAATTTCTCACTGATAAGGGCATTTTTTCCATTTTGTGACCACAGCCGCTACATAATTTAGAACTGGCAAAAAATCTCTCTACGCGGATAACGTTTTTACCGTTCCATTCACTTTTGCATTGCAATATTCGCAGAAAATTACCCCACGACACATCATTAATATGCCGAGATAATTTTCTATTTTTTGTCATGCCTTTGATTTTGGGAAACCGGGCTCTGTTGGCAAAAAAGTTTTTGAAGGCCGTATCCAGATTAGCCAATGCCGCAACTTCGTTAAATCCTGCGTTTGCTCTGAAAGCGGTTAGAAGACAGCGTCAATCGTTGAAATATCCCCCAATGGATGCCGACGAGTTTCTGAATATGCTCTTTAAACAAGGGCTACCTATGGCAGCTAAATAAATTGACACAAGAGACTAGGGCTTACCTCCGTGATTCGTTATCATGCGGACTTATGTTTGAGATGCTCACCGATTAAATGAGCAAAAATATGGGGTAACTTCAATGTTGTGGTTCAAAAATTTAATGATTTACCGTTTAAACCGGGAAATTTCACTTTCTGCGGATGAACTGGAAAAACAACTAAGTCCGTTAGCGTTCACCCCATGTGGCAGTCAGGATATGGCGAAAACAGGCTGGGTACCGCCAATGGGTTCTCACAGCGACCCTTTCACCCATGTTGCAAATAATCAAATCCTGATTTGCGCCCGTAAAGAAGAGAAGATGTTGCCTTCACCGGTTATCAAGCAAGCACTACAAGCAAAGATTGAAAAACTGGAAGGAGAGCAGCATCGCAAACTTAAAAAAACAGAGAAAGACTCTCTGAAAGATGAGATATTGCACACCTTGCTGCCACGAGCATTTAGCCGTTTCAGCCAAACTTATATCTGGATCGATATAGCCAATAATCTAATCATTGTTGACGCCGCCAGTGCTAAACGGGCCGAAGATAATTTGGCATTGTTGAGAAAAAGCCTCGGTTCTTTACCTGTTGTTCCTCTGACATTTAAAGATCCAATAGAATTAACTCTGACAAAATGGGTACGTTCCGGTGATCTACCGGCAGGCTTTGCTTTAATGGATGAAGCCGAACTGAAAGCAATTCTGGAAGAAGGTGGGGTAATTCGCTGTAAAAAACAGGATCTGGTTTCTGATGAAATCGCCACCCATATTGAAGCCGGAAAATGTGTTACTAAATTGGCTCTCGACTGGGAAGAGCGTATTCAGTTTATGTTGTCAGATGATGGTGCTTTCAAACGCATAAAATTCAGTGATACCCTGCGTGAACAAAATGATGATATCGATCGAGAAGATTTTGCCCAACGGTTTGATGCTGACTTTATTTTAATGGCTGGTGAATTAAGTGCGCTGATTAAAAACACGATTGAAGCATTGGGTGGCGAAGCGGAAAAATAACAGCAGTCCTTAGCTATCTGCCGCTTTGGATTTTCTTTCAGAGCGGCATTTCTAACTTTAATATCTTCATCAACAACAACAGGAGCTCAAATGAAAAAATAGCGCGTTTTCCAGTAAGTATAGTGCCAATATTTACAAATATAAATAATTGGATTCACTAACTAATAATAACCCAGATTCCCATATAATTTGCCAATTACTTGATACTGATTTATCCGTTTAACCACACTTATCCCTTTCAGGGAAGGCGCAATCATTGATGAGGGCGGCGTTCACGATTATGTCGCTGAATCCGTCGAAACCCTCTGTCCACGTGAAATGATAGAAGAAGGTGTTAAAGATTTCCAAAATCCTCACTGTACTTATGAATTTTACTGGGGAATCAATGAAGTACTCAATGCGCTGATATAAGCAGGATTACTAATTGAACGATTCAATGAATCGCCAATCTGTTGCTCAATCTCACCTTACTGGCGATAATACCGACGTCTTTCAAAACCCAATAACAGAATTAAAGCTATTTACCGTAATCCTATAAATCCAATTAAGGTGTTCAATGAATTCCGCTAAAAAAGATTATCAACCACCTTTCTCAATCACAGTTAACATGATCCAATTAGTCGCTGAAATCAGTGAGAATATCGGGCGGTTAAGTACAGAACAGGAGCAAATAAAAGCCCTGCGATTGAGGCGTATCAATCGGATACGAACAATTCACGGTTCACTGGCAATTGAAGGTAACTTACTTGACGCAAGCCAAATCACAGCAATTATTGAAGGAAAGCGAATCATTGCACCTATCAGTGAAATACAAGAAGCGCGTAATGCTATCCAGGCTTATGAAAAGCTCAACCACTGGCATTGCACATCAGAGCAAAACTTACTGGAAGCCCACTCTGTTCTGATGAAAGGATTAATAGATAATGCAGGTAATTATCGGCACAGTGGCGTTGGTGTCATGGATGGAGAAAAAGTCATTCATATGGCTCCACAGGCAAACCGGGTTCCAAAACTGATGGCCGATCTTTTTTACTGGCTGAACTCTACGGATATTCATCCACTTATTGCCAGTTGCATCTTCCATTATGAATTTGAATTTATTCACCCGTTTGCTGATGGTAACGGCAGGATGGGCAGATTGTGGCAGACATTAATCTTGAACCACTGGAACTCATTATTTGAATTCATCCCAGTTGAAAGTCTGGTTTATAAGTATCAGGCTAGTTACTATCAAGCAATTAATCTCAGCACCCAACAAACTGATTGTGCACCCTTTATTGAATTTATGTTGAGCATGATACGCGACGCAATTCTAACATCTACCCATCAAGTTACCCATCAAGTTACCCATCAAGTTACCCATCAAGTTAGACAATTAATTATGGCGTTGGAAGGGGAAATGAACCGTGAACAACTTCAATTAACGCTTGAATTAAAAGATCGTAGCTCATTCCGTCTACGCTATCTGCAACCTGCGCTAGAAGCCAAATTGATTGAAATGAGTCGCCCAGAAAAACCCAATAGTCCATTACAACGTTATCGCTTGACAGAAAAAGGGCTGAATTTAAAACAACAATAAATTAATTCACCATGAATAGTGAAAGTAACCAATCTCCACCTTTTGGTGATGATACCCTATTTTGACGGCATCATGATTCTTTGACACAGAACAAATCTATGATGCATGGTCTGATGCAGTTGCAAGCGCTGCTGATGAAACTAGGCTGGATGTTTTTCCTGAGTCCTGTATCTGGCATATGGAGCAGATTTTATCCCAGGATTTCTATCCAGAATAATCTTACAAGTTTACTGAAATACATTTTATTAACGCTGGCTAAAGCCAGCGTTCAGATTAATAATAAATCTCACATTTTACAGTGCGGATTATATATTTATTATCCCATTATTCAAATATCAAACTAATGATTGCTGAACTCTAATGAATAAAATGTTACCGTTGAAGGCGTTGCCCCTTTATCTACCAGCGTTAACTTATTATTAGATATAGACACATTAATTTGACTGGTCACTTCTGGTGGTAAAATTTGCTCCAACCCTCCGCCTTCTTGAATACGGTATGCTTTAACTTTAAATTTTTTATAACCTATGTGATTAATCACCACGGTAACGCCTTGGTCACTATTCGTATAATCACGACTTTTAGCTCTCAACATATTATCATCCGAAAGTTGCTTAACAGGACCATGTTGCACTACCGCATTATCAGGATGAATTGTTGTCGGATCAACACCACCAAACCATTTATTCTTGCTCCAGGTATCCGTTAATTTATTTAATGATCGGCTAGTATCCAAATAATATTGTTGATATAAATAATCAGGTGCCGAATAACCATCGGCAAAACTCTTATCAACTTTATAATTTGCAGCGAGGATATTAACTTTATTACCTTCTGCATTCTCGGTTACCAAAACGGTTAATCCTGTTGAAAAGTCATTATTACTACTTAAAATATAAGGTGTTTCAAACATTCGCGAAAATAGATAAAAGGACTGAGCCGAATACGTACAGAAATTCTTAACCCACGGATTTTTAGCATTAGATTGATTATTAAACAAACCAAAAGATAAGCCATCACCCCGATAATAATAAGCTCTATCCGCTTTGATATATTGCATATAAATCAACGTGGAAGCAATATATGCCGCATTTGTAGGGCTCTGCACTTTTGTATATGTATTTTTCGTCCCAATAGGGCAGGAATTCCACTCAGTACAAAAACTTTCTACATCGGTAAAACCATAAGTATTCAAACTTTGTTGAACTGCATTCCCAACGTCAATAATGTTTTGCGGATCTCCTGTTATAACGTATCCATGCCAAGAAAAGAAATCTAACGGTACATCATTATCTTTACAATATCGTAAGAATCCATCAACATAATCTTCCAGTTCACTATTAACAAACGCAATACCAGCACTACCTACTTTGACGGAAGGATCAACAGCTTTAATTATTCTTGCAATTTTTTCATATAATTCATAATATTTTTTAGGATCATCACTATTCCAGAAATAAGGTAAATCAGGTTCATTCAAAACCTGCCAGTAAGTTATTTTTCTCGGCAAACCGATTCTGGTATAATTTAAAGCATAGCGATTCACCAAGGTGCCCACTAATATTGCATAAATATCAAAATCTTGTGGTATTTCATAGCCCCCCTCACCGGAACGCCCAATACGAAACATTATTTGCCGCTGAATATTACAGGGATTCAACTCTGCTTTATTATCCATAATATCGCGCAGATAAGCGTCAGTCATTTTATAATTAGCCTCTTTTAATGCAAGGTTAATATCATGATTTCTCATCCCAGCAGCCGCATAGGGAAAAATGCTTCTGATATTTGAAATATCAGTAAGTAGCTTTTTCGCTACGGGTTTATTTTCTTCTGGAACATTAACAATCATTTGACTCTGATCACTTAGTCTATCCACCTGAAAATAATTATCCATATCGCCAATACCAAAACCATCATGCAGCCGGATATGAGTAATTCCCATCTGATTAAACTCATTATCTAAATCAGGGAAACCAGGTGCCAAAGATTTAGGTACACCATTCAAGCCATTAACCTCTTTAAGCAATGAATGATGCCCAGCCGATAAATCTCGATCATTCTTATTGAATGAAAAAATTTTAGTCATAAAAACCTCTATATTAATCAAGAAATTACATTCTATAAATCAACAAAATAATTGAATATAAAAACAACACAAAAACCACCAATAATAGGCATCGTATGGATTCTGAATTAAATATATTTATGACACCTATTCATTATTAAAAAAGGCTCATTCTAGAGCCTTATTAATTAAAACACACATCTTGCACATGATTATAATGATTTTATTTTCCACTTAATAATATAATAAAAAAGAAATAACTTACTATAATATTTTCATTTCATAAGAACTAATAATGACTTAGTTCTAATGAATATAGTGTCACCGTTGAAGGTTTTGCCATTTTATCCACTAATGTTAATTTATTATTAGATATAGACACAGTAATCTGGTTAGTTACTTCTGGTGGTCGTATTCGTTCCAAAGATCCTCCTTCTTGAATACGGTATGCTTTAACTTTCACTTCTTTACAACCAATATGATCAATCACCACAGTAACACCTTGGTCACTATCAGTATAATCGCGACTTTTAGGTCTCAAAAGAGTATCAAGCGGAATCTGTTGTACAGGGGCATTTTGTACTACTGCATTATTATGATGAATTGTAGTAGGATCAACACCACCAAACCATTTATTTTTACTATAGGTATCCGTTAATTGGTCCAATGATCGGCTGCTATCAAAATAGTATTGTCGATATAAATCCGCAGGAATTGGTGCTACATTACCATCTGAAAAACTCTTATCTACTTTATAATTTGCTGCAAGAATATTAATTTTATTACCTGATTCATTCTCGGTCGCCAAAACTGTTAAACCGGTTGAAAAATCTTTATGACCACTCAATATATAAGGTGTTTTTAACATTTTAGCAAAAAGACCAAAAGATTGAGCTGAATAGGTACAGAAATTTCTGATATTTGGATTTTTAGGGTTAGGTTGATTATTAAACAAGCCAAAAGATAGGCCATCCCCCCGGTAATAATGTGCCAGGTCAACTTTCGTATATTGCATATAAATAAGCGATGAAGCGATATATGCTGCATTTTTAGGGCTCTGCACTTTTGTAAATGTATTTCTCGACCCAAAAGGACTAGAATTCCACTCAGTACAAATACTTTCTGTCTTGGTAAAGCCATAAGTATGCAAACTTTTTTGAATCGTATTACCCATATCAATAATATTTTGCGGGTCTCCAGTGTCAACATACCCATGCCAAGAAAAGAAATCTAACGGTACATTATTGTTCTTACAATACCGGAAAAATCCATCAATATAATCACCTCCTGCATTATTACTAAACGAAATGCCAGCACCACCGACTTTAGCATCGGGATCAACAGACTTAATCACTCTCACTACTTTTTCATATAATGCATAATATTTTTGTGGATCATCACTATTCCAAAAAAACAGTAAATCAGGCTCGTTCCAAACCTCCCAATAAATTATTTTTTTCGGCATTCCAATATTGTCATAGTTTATAGCATAACGATTCACCAAAGCTTTAACTAATTTTGCATAAATATCAAAGTCTTCTGGTATTTCATAACCACCATCAAGAGAACGCCCAATACGAAACATGATTTGGCGCTGAATATTATCTGGATTCAGATCTGCTTGATTATTCAGAACATCGCACAAATAATCATCCGTCATTTCATAATTAGCATCTCTTAATGCAAGATTGACATCATGATTTCTCATCCCAATAGCAGCATTGGGAAAAATGCTTCTGACATTTGCAATATCAGCGACAAGTTTTTTAGCCGCTGGATGATTTTCCTCTGGAACATTGATAATCATTTGGTTTTGATTATTTTTTCTGTCCACCTGGAAATAGTTATCCATATCGCCAATACCAAAACCATCATGAAGTCGGAGATGTTTGATTCCCATCTGATTAAACTGATCATCTAAATCAGGGAAGCCAGGCACCAGAGATTTAGGCAGCCCATTCACACCATTAACTTCCTTAAGAAGCGAGTTATGCCCAGCTGATAAATCTCGACAATTCTTATTAAAAGAAAAAATTTTAGTCATAATAAATCTCTATATTAATTAATAGATTATATATTTATAAATCAAAAACAACATCAGAGAATAAATATATCTCTATGACAATTCAATAATAATAAATGAGGCGAATGCTTAGATAATGGTTAAATATCTATTTTAACTACGCATTAAAGTTATCAACTATTACTTTAAATTCATTTCATTAACCAATTAATGACATTGATATAATTATCAACAAAAATAAGAACGACACTGTAATTTCCTTTATAACATCAGCATTAAAATAATCACGAAAATAAAGTTACCAGCAAAAATTTGATATTAATAATAAAATAGCAAAAAGTAAAACCATATAGTCAGCAAATCTTATCAATGAATATATAATTGAAAGTCATTAATATGCACTATAAATATATTTAGTATGTTAATAATTTAGTAAAATCCTTTAAGATTTTAAATTATCCATTACCAAGCAATATTCATAATAATCGCGCTATTAATTTTATTATATATAAAAAAACCATCAGATAATAATAAAGCACTAAAAAGTTAATATATGTAAAATGTATTTTTGCATTTTATGCAAAGCACTTATACGTTAAATATACATTTACAAAATTAAAAAAAGAATGAAATATGAAGTTCACACATAATGAGGTAACAATAGTAATGACCAAGAAAAATGCTTTATTGACTGGTGCAACAGGTTTTATCGGTGCATATATGCTTGACGAATTGATGAAAAGCAAATCATATGCAAAGCTCTTTGTCGTAATTCGCAAGGTTGATCAGTTCAATAACCCAATCAAAAGGCTCGAAGAAGCATATAAAAAATTTTCAATAACGTATGAGTATAACCTGGAAGACTCCTCTAAGATAGAAATAATAGAGGGAGACATTACAAAACCCAGATTTGGCCTTACCCCTGAAGTATGGATATATTTGTCAAATGAGGTTGATGTTATCCATCATATTGCTGCAAGAGTAAATCATGTCAGGCCCTATGACGTCCTTAAAAGCGCCAATGTTGATAGTGTCAGGGATATGGTCGAATTATCTAAAGAAGGAAAAAATAAGATAATAAACTTTGTTTCTACTCTGGGATCAGCAGTAGCTCAGGATAATAGTGGAAAATATCTTGAAAACTTTCCAGATAGCAAGCCTCTGCTTACTGATATGGGATACCTCTTATCCAAATGGGAAGCAGAAAAGGTTTTACGCGAGCATCATGACAACGGTGGTAAAACAAATATCTTTCGCCTAGGCTATATTTCAGGCCACAGCAAAACAGGAATTTCTCTGTATAAAGATAATCAGTTCATGCTTTTTATCAAAAGCTGCATCCAAATGGGGCAGGCTCCAATTCTGGACCGAACTATTAATTTAACACCAATTAATAAAACTGTTGAATTCATGAACCTGCCAACCTTTACCAACGAAGGAGGATATGTTTTTAACCTATTCAATTATAAAGAATTGATCCACTGGAGCGAAATCATAAATTGGTTAAAAAGTTATGGTTATAAAATAGAGTTTCTGGAGTTCTATGAATGGCAAAAGAGATTACTGCAAGATAGTGAAAATAGCCCACTATACAGGTTTTTGTCTCTTTATGGTGTTCCTGGAGCTCATGAAAAAATCTTGCGCTTCGGCCGTGAAATCAAAAAATTTCACTATGAAAAAACAGAAATTATTTGTAGAAAAGAAGCTATCGACTTCCCAATAATCAAATATGATCTACTAAAAATTTATATTAATCATCTTATTGAAAAAGGGTTTATACCGCCACCAATAACTAAAATCCGTAC
Source organism: Photorhabdus sp. RM323S (assembly GCF_042879375.1). Taxonomy (NCBI): domain Bacteria; kingdom Pseudomonadati; phylum Pseudomonadota; class Gammaproteobacteria; order Enterobacterales; family Morganellaceae; genus Photorhabdus; species Photorhabdus sp. RM323S. The sequence goes on along the minus strand of NZ_JBHFKZ010000005.1, from coordinate 131,779 downwards.
AACAAAGTACTTAGCTAGCTAATTAACAGCCTATATTTCTATAGCTATAGTCATAAGACTATATAAATTGGAGAAAGTAATGATGATAGAAGCTTATATATACGATGCAGTAAGAACCCCATTTGGAAAATATGGTGGAGCGTTATCTCAAGTTCGTGCAGATGACTTGGCGGCACTAATTCTTCAAGGGCTTTTAGCAAGGCATCCTCAACTAGAAAGCGTATATATTAATGACGTCATTCTTGGGTGTGCAAATCAGTCGGGAGAAGACAATCGCAATATAGCACGAATGGCGTTATTGTTAGCTGGTTTTTCCGAGCAGGTATCTGGTACGACCATCAATAGGCTTTGCGGATCTGGGCTTGATGCTATCGCTATGGCAGCAAGAACCATCAAATCAGGTGAAGCAGACTTGATAATTGCTGGAGGGGTGGAAAATATGACACGGGCCCCTTATGTCATGGGAAAAGCACATAAAAATTTTGCCCGAAATATGAAAATTGAAGACACGACGATGGGATGGAGATTTATTAATCCTCGAATGGAAGCAATATATGGCATCCACACAATGCCAGAAACTGCCGAGAATCTTGCTGAACGTTACGCTATTTCAAGACAGGAACAAGACAAATTTGCTTTACAAAGTCAGCAACGAGCATTAAAGGCACAAATAAGTGGTTTTTTCAAAGATGAAATTATTCCAGTTACTCTATCTGGTAAAGCAGGCAATATCATAGCCTTCTCTCAGGACGAACATCCAAGACAAACATCGTTAGAAGCACTAGCTGCATTACAGCCAATCGTAAAAGAAAAAGGAACAATTACTGCGGGAAACTCTTCTGGAATCAATGATGGTGCCAGCGCCTTACTCATTGCCAGCAAAATGGCATGTGACAAACATCAGCTTAAACCTCTGGCAAAAATCCTTGGTACAGCAACAGCAGGGGTTCATCCTGAAATCATGGGTATAGGGCCAGTTCCAGCGGTTAAAAAAGCTTTAGCGATATCTGGAACAAGAATTGAAGACATGGATGTTATCGAAATTAATGAAGCTTTTGCTGCACAGACCCTGGCTGTAATGAAAGAGCTTAATATTCAATGGAATGCATCTCATGTCAACTGTAACGGCGGTGCTATCTCACTGGGGCATCCATTAGGTGCATCAGGGGGACGGATTTTAGCGAATGCCATCTATCAATTACACCGCCAACAAGGAAAACTGGCCTTATGTACTATGTGCATTGGCGTTGGACAAGGAATCGCAATGATCCTTGAGAAAGTTTGATCACTCTTCTAACGCTAAATCTCCCTGGCAAGCCACTCCTGCAATAGTGATATAAATACCGTTAATTTTGCTGGCGGGTGCGCAAGTGCCCGTAATAAATAGATACCATTCTTACGTTCATCAGGATCATTGAATAATGCAACAAGCCCTCCAGAACGAATATCCGACGAAACAACCCAGTTAGGAAGAAGCCCTACTCCAAACCCAGTGACGGCGGCCATTCTCAATGTGTCAAAGTCATCACTGCGAAAAATTCTGTTCTCATTGCTGAGATTGATAGCATCCTGATAGCGTGACCAGCAAATACCAGCAGGATCATGACGTTTATCAAGCAAATAATGGTTAGATAACTCAGAAAGTGTTGTCGGAGCCCCACACTTCTGGATATAACCTGGACTGGCACACACAACCCAAGTCTGTGTGGCGATCCATTTTGAGTAAAGCGAGCTATCTTTTAATTCACCAACCCGGATAACCGCATCGAGACGATCCCTGACGGGATCAGTCAAACGCTCTGTTTGATCAAGTTCAACCTGAATTTTGGGATATTGGGTGAATAGTTCTTCCAACATAGGAATTATATGGTGACGCCCAAATGTTGGCAGGCAGGCAACACGTAGTACCCCTTGCGGTTCTCCATTCAAAGCCGCTAACTCAGCCTGGATATCGACAAGATTATTGATAATATCTTGCGCTCTTGAAAACAAAATCTCTCCTGCGTCAGTCAGTGATAAACCACGGGTAGAACGCAAGAAAAGTTTTACCGCCAATATCTGCTCAAGGCTGTCTATCTGACGTGTAATAGATGAAGCTGCCATGCCCTGTAGACGAGCAGTAGCAGAAAAACTCTGTGAACGAGCAACATTAACGAATGTTGCCAAAATATCGGTACGTAGCAAATCTTTCATCATATATTTTACCTATATATACTTAAACGTATCTGATATTACAAGCAAGGTATGGAATTTGATAGCGCTATCAATTTTGCATTTCATGCAAAGCAATTTCGCTTGCCGTCTTTATTCCCGCAATCTTGAGATAGTGGCAGAATTCTTTTACGGTAATACAGATCAAATGCTGGAGGTTTTCGTGTCAAACACAGCAATCAAACAAGATCCCACTTCTTCTATTTCTCTCATGTTGTTACCTGCCGCTTGCGGTTTTGCTGTGGCTAATCTTTATTATAACCAGCCATTATTGCCAGCAATAGGCACAAGCTTTGGCATTGATGGAGCAACATCCGGTTGGATCGCCACATTGACGCAAATTGGTTACGCTGCGGGGCTTTTCTTTTTTGGCCCTCTTGGGGATACATTAAGTCGTCGCAAGCTTATTTTCTGCCTACTAACCGGCAATATAACCAGCCTTATCTTATGTGCCGCCGCACCGAATTTTATATGGTTTCTGACCAGTAGCCTGATATTAGGACTAACCTCTATTTCAGCACAAATTATCATTCCGGCAGTATCCGGGTGGGTAACGCCAGAAAAACGTGGTCGGGTTGTAGGAAATCTGATGAGTGGCCTTTTCTCGGGAGCACTACTTGCCAGAACACTGAGTGGTGCAGTCGGAGAGCATTTCGGCTGGCGTGAAATGTTTTTACTGGCAGCTTTAATAGATATGTTCCTGTTTTTTTTGGTTTGGTTTGTTCTTCCAGAAACGGCAGCACCACAAACTATGGCTTATGGTCAACTTCTTGCCTCACTCGGCAAACTAGTTAAACAACAGCCCCTTTTGCGTGAAGCCGCCTTATCCGGTTTTTTGTTGTTTGCTGCTTTTAATACGCTTTGGGGCTCTCTGGCCTTATTGCTTTCCCAACCGCCTTATCGCTGGGGTAGTGACATCGTGGGTCTCTTTGGCTTGACGGGCATTGCGGGAATGTTGGCTTCATCAACAATGGGTTCAATGACGGATCGTTTCGGGGGAAGAGCTGTTGTTACTACTGGCGCTTTATTGGTGACGTTGGCCTTATGCCTGATTGGTGGAACCCGTCACAGCATTCTGTTTTTATTCGCGGGTATTATTTTCCTGGATCTTGGCAGCAGAGCTGGTTTAGTGGCGAATCAAACGCGGCTGTATACTTTACTACCTAATGCCCGAAGCCGACTGAATACTGTTTTTATGACATGCTATTTCGCCGGTGGCGCAGCGGGTTCCTCTTTGGGAGCAATAGCAGCCTGGCATCTTTCATGGAGTGGTGTCGCTCTCAGCGGTGCCGGATGCGCACTATTAGCAACTATTTTGGTTCTGTTTGGCACGAAACGTCTAGTATAACTGCGCTTAGAAATAGCTTTATACACTACGTCCCAAGCTATCTTTTGCTATCATTTGAAAATCATGAAAATTTTTACTATTCAATAATCTTTTGGTTGCTTTCTCACGCAAAAAAGTCACAAACAGATCGTAAATTGCCATAGCCTCTTCATATTCTGCTTTACTGATAGCCAGCAGAAAAATAACGTTAGCCGTTTCTTTTTTCTCTTTATTCCATTCAATACCTTGCGGTGCCAATATGGTCACGACCACGGTTTTATTTGCCAATAATCCCAATGCATGAGGTAATGCAATCCCCCCTCCCAGTAGGGTTGATACGATAAATTCTCGTTCAATCAGCGAGAAATAGAAATTTTTAGTCACATAGCCATCCGTTTCCAGTTTTTTGCAAACACATTTAAATAGCGCTCTCTGCGTCATTTTTCTTTTAACGATCATAAAGTATTTTTCATCAAAGAAACGTTCAAGAATATAGGACTTAGTGCGGTCGATCATCGCTAATCGCCCAATTTGCTCTAATTGGTAAGGTGTTGGGAAAGGCGCAATTTTAACGATAGGTTTATTTTTTTCCGTCAATCTGACAGTGGTAATAATAAAGTCTTCATCAATCGATTCAAGTTGTTCATACTCACGCAAGGCAATTATATTCTGAAATTTAAGTTGAGGGAATTCACGCATAATATTGGCCTCAATCATACGAATGGTTGAGTTACCTGAATCCGTAACAATCAGGACGTCAGGATATCGGGTATAACCAACACGATAATTTCGCTCAAGCCCCACACCAATATGCACAGCCAGGTACTCCAATATTGAACAGAATATCTTGTTTGAAGCTATTGAGTGAACGTTCATTTTCCATTGTAAATTGTTGCCATAAAATATCAGTAATACAAGCTCTGACCGCTGATTCCACACCTGACAATTTCATGCCCTGACGGGGAATGGTTTCCAATATGATTTGATATTGACTTAACCTTTTTCTAACAGAAGATATATCGTGCTGCAATGTTTTACGGCTAACAAACCATTCTCCCGTAATGTCATCCAATTTAATCGGTTGTAACGCCATGAGGAATTTCAATAAAAACACATCTATTCGCTCTTTTGCTGTGCGAGGAATGTTTTTAACCTGGTATTTTTGTGCCAGTAATGTCGCAAAACTCAGCTCATCCTCTATTTTAAGCTGATAACCTACTCTCCTTTCATACACGATCTTCGCACCATAGCCGGCAAATAGATCATTTAATGCCGAAACATCAGCGCGAATAGTCCGTGTCGAAACATTAAAATGTTTGGCAATTTCATTCAGCGCAGGCGGATTATTCCCAATATGCACCATTAACGGTAAACCACTCTCTTTTTGCATCTCCTTTACGTAAATCAATGGCTTAATACCATTTTCACCTACCACGCTTTTACTCAAAAGAACAGATCATCAAGAGGAACAAAAACAAGTGGCAACATAGCAGTACATTACGTTGAAGCTAACGCGTTTCACTTATAAGGAAACGCGGAGCTTCACTAACAAGACATTGGGTTAATCGTTCCAATTTGGGCGATTGAACATGCCAATAATGCCAAAATAAATTTATATTGGTATAACGCCCAGGACAAATATCAATTAATTCACCTTTTTCAATTGCATCTTGATAGTGAAGTTGCGAAATCATTCCATAGCCAACCCCCATTTTTACCGCGATATAAAAAGCCTCCGTCGATGGAATATAATGGCAATGACATGCTTCCTGACTCATTGAAAAATGACGTTTCAGAAAATCTGACTGCAATTTATCTTTTCTGCCAAAGACCAATAATGGCGCTTTAAGTAATGTTTCTCTTTTCACACCTTGCGAAAACCATCTTCGGAAAAATAAAGGAGAACACAACATCTTGTATCTGATCGCCCCCAAGGGTTCCACCTTACAGCCTCGCATAGGTAAAACTACCGATGATATAGCCGCTATCGCAATACCTTCTTCCAACGCCTTCAACGTGAAATCCTGATCGTCCACAATAATATCGATAAGAACATTCTCTTTGATTATATATTCTGATATCGCCGGGAAAAGCCAGCTACTTAATGTGTCATTATTTATTGCAATAGTTATTCTCAAATGAGAATTCTGTTCACCAAAAAAGTCTGATTCAAATTCTTCCGCTAACAGTTTCTCGCGGCGCAGGTATTGCACTAAATTAAGTCCTTCTTTCGTTGAACAGCATGGTTTTCCCCTGATAACCAGCGGAACTCCCAGCGCCTCTTCAAGGGCACGTATCCTCTGTGAAATAGCGGAAGTGGTCAGGTTTAACTGCTTGGCGGCCAATTCGAAACTACCCGTTTCAATAACAGCCAGTAACGCCTCTGATTTACGAACGTCCAGCTTCATGGCACCTACCACATTAAGAAAAATTTAAGCAATGTGAATCTTTTTAACAAGCGTAGCAGAAAGAAATCCTAATGCTAATCTTCGAATTATTCCAGAACAGATAATGCTTTTATGGTCGATACAGAGCGAATTACCTGATGGGTATCGCTCCGTATGCCACCGGGAAAGTAATAAATTCATTCAATAAATTACTAAGAGGCTACATCATGAATATCAATGAGTTACGTGGTAAAACTGTAGCATTCGCGGCATCTGGCGGATTAGATAGTTGTACAATTACACATTGGTTAGCGGAACGGGGCGTCAAGGTCATTTGTCTGACCGCAGATTTAGGACAACCTGACGAAAATGACTTCGAAGAAATAAAACAAAGGATGCTGGCTTCTGGCGCCTCGGAGTCTATCAGTGTTGATCTGAGAAATGAAATAGCAGAAATAGGGCTTGAGGTTATACAAACAGGCGCAAAATATGAAGGAAATTATTGGAATCTAACCGGTGCGGCCAGACAAGTTATTGTCAAAGGGCTTATACCCAAACTCAAAGAATATAACATAACTATTTTCAGTCACGGTGCAACTGGCAGAGGAAATGACCAAGTTCGGTTTCAGGTCATTGCATCAATGTTGAACCCAAATATCTTTTTCTATGCCGCCTGGCGCGATCCTAATTTCCTCGAGCAATTTAAAGGGCGAAAGGAGATGATTGCCTACTGTCAGCAAAATAATATTCCCATTAAAGCGACTGCTGATAAACCTTATTCTACGGATGCCAATTTATTGGGATTGACTCACGAAGGTGGCGCGTTAGAAAACCTGGAAACAAAAATGCAGTTTGTTAAACCAGGGTTAGGAAAATGGCCGATTGATTCAGCGGATACCCCCAAAATATTGCAAATTACCTATGATCAAGGCCGACCGGTAAAAATAGGCGGGAAAGAGCAAACATTAGTCGAAGTTTTTGAAATGTTAAATACTATCGGTGGAGAGCATGGTATAGGAATTGCAGAGAATCTTGTCGAAAATAGATTCGTGGGAGTTAAATCACGAGGGGTTTATGAATCGCCGGCAATGGTTATTCTGGCTTACAGTTATCAACAAATTCTGCAACAACTTCTTGATAAACGCTCACTCACACTATATCAACATATTTCAGCCTATCTGGGTACGCAACTTTATCAAGGATATTGGATTGATCTTGGTTCAAGAATGGCCAGAAAAGCTATCTCAGAATTGACAAAATTAGTCAGTGGTGATGTGACAATTGAATTGTACAAAGGCAATCTAAATTATATTTCCACACAAAATATTAAATACAGCCTCTATAACAAAGAAGGCTCTATGGAGAATGAGGGATCTTTCGATCATGCTGATTCTGAAGGTCTGCTTAATATACTCACATTAAATGCCCGTACTGCCGCGCTTTCAGGGCATATTTCTTAATAACAGGGGAAATTGATGGAGAAATACAACGCCCATGTGCTCTTTATCGGTGATTGTTCATTTTGGTCCGAAAGAGCCTATGAATTTATTTTCACTCTTTTTAATAAGGTCAGCCCGGTTTTTTGGGAAACAGGCATGCCTAAGAATGAATCCGTTGACTCATGGAGAGGAGATTGGATAATTTCTTTTAAATCAGACTTAGTACTGACCAAAGAAATATTATCCAGAGCTAAACTAGGGGCAATAAACATTCATCCTTCTTCTACAAAATATCGGGGGATAGGCGGATACCATTATGCTATTGATAATAAAGATCCTTATTTTGGAGCAACATGCCATCATATAGATAATTATATCGATCATGGTGAGATCATTAAGACAATAAATTTTCCAATCATTCCCATTGAGAAACCTGATACATTACGTCAGCGTACTGCGGTGTATTGTCTTATTCTACTTTACGATATTTGCATAAATATTTTTCACGGAGAGAAATTGCCAACAACTCAAGAAAAATGGGAACCTAAGTTATTTACTAAAAAAGAGCTGGAAATCTATCTGGAAAATAAAGGTCTTAATAATGAACTAATGGTGTAAGGAGAGATTTTTATGGCTGAAAAACTTTGGGGTGGTCGCTTCTCGAAAGAAATTGATCGCAGTGTTCTTAAATACACCCTGACAACAGATATTGATTCCCGGCTTATTCGTTACGATATCTGGGGAAGTATGGCTCATCTGGCGATGCTCAACAATTGTGAAATCATCTCAGAAGAAGCGACTGGAAAAATATTCAGCGCTCTTCTCAAACTCTATGAATCAAATGAGCAGGGAACGCTGACTTTAGATCCTGAACTTGAAGATGTTCACTTAAACATTGAAAGCCTAGTTATCCGTGAGATTGGCTCAGAATACGGTGGTCGCCTTCACACTGCCCGTTCGCGAAATGATCAGGTCGTCACCGATACCCGTATGTATCTCAGGGCTGAACTGCTTGATATACAAAAAAGCCTTTATTCTTTTGTTAATACTCTGCTCAAACTTTCTGACGAATGTACACATAAGATCGCTATTGGCTATACACATCTTCAACCCGCACAACCTATTAGTTTAGCTTTCTGGTATTCATGTTACGCCAGCATGTTCCTGCGCGATTTAGAACGTTTAGAATCTGCTTTTAATGTAACAAACCTAAATGTACTGGGCGCCTGTGCCCTGGCAGGAACCTCATTCCCAATAGACAGGGAAATGACATCAAAACTATTAGGATTTGATCGTGAATTAATACATAGCCTGGATGCGACAAGTTCCCGTGACTTCGCGCTTCAAACTGCATCTACTTTTGCAATACTGATGAGTAACTTCTCCCGATTGGCGGAAGAAATCGTTATCTGGAATAGTCATGAATTTGGACTGTTAACCATTGATGATACTTTCGCCACCGGAAGTTCTATTATGCCCCAAAAAAAGAACCCTGTAGTTGCAGAACTCATTAAAGGAAGAGTAGGCCGAATATATGGCGTGTTAATGCAATTATTAACTATGGTTAAAGGAGTCACACTTGGCTACAATTGCGACTTGCAAGAAGACAAACCTATGTTATGGGATGCGATTGATATCATAAAAAATACCACCAGCATCTTGCATCAACATATTGAAAATTCTAAATACAAATCTGATCGCGCTGAAGAATTATGCTGGAAAAACTTTTCCACAGTCACAGAATTGGCAAATTATCTTGTAAGAGAAAAAAACCTGCCTTTCAGAGAAGCACATCGTCTTACCGGTTTACTCACCCAAAAATTATCCACTAAAACAATGGATATGAGGAATACCGCTTTTGTCCGCGAATTTCTTGCCCAACAATCAATTACACTCTCTGAAAAAGAAATCTATGATTGTGTTTCTCCTATTAAAGTTATGGAAAGACAATGCAGCGCAGGTTCTACAGGCCCGGATAGGGTAAAGGAAATGATTAAGAAATTGCAGCAAGAATTAAAGAGTTTTCAATCCAGGCTCGAATACAAATCACAAGTTCTTCACGATGCCGAGAATGCAACGCTCAAAATTGCCAAAGATATGCAATTAAAAACGATAACAGGAGGATAATCTCAAAATCATACAATATCTAATACAACATAAATCCAAAGAGGCTTCATCAATGATACCAAGTAGTTACCTGCATATTTTCCGGTATAGCGCACCTGATTACCCGTTTATTGGTGCTCAAAACATTGCTTATGCAGAATTACCAATTAAATTCAAATTCGGGTCATATTAAACTATGGATCTCAATGTCGCCTCAAAAGCATTCTTCATAGGTCTGAGTCTTATTATTGCGATAGGTGCGCAAAATATTTATATCATCAAGACAGGACTACAGAAGAAAAATGTACTTCTTTCTGCTATCACAGCCGCCACCTGTGACAGCCTATTAATCATCATGGGAACATTCTTTATGTCCACACTGATGATGACAATTCCCAATTTCGTGTTTATTGCACGATGGGCTGGTATCCTCTTTTTGTTATATTACGGTACGCTTTCTTTCATCAACGCAATATCCAGCGCACCTAAAGGATGGGAGAATGCAGTTGCAGATGTCAATAAGAAATCATCAGCTATTCATAAGGCAAAAAATTCCAACGTCTTTTTGACTACGCTGGCCTTTTCGCTTCTCAATCCTCATGTTTATCTTGATACTTTTCTGATCCTTGGAAATATAGGATCACGTTTACCCTTAGAAGCAAGATTCAGTTTTATACTCGGCGCTTCTGCGGCCTCTTTTTTCTGGTTCATTCTGACCGGCCTTGGCGCTAAATTTGCGTCGCGCTTTTTTCAGAATATAAAAGTAGCCAGAATTTTTGATTTCATCGTCGCTTTGGCTATGTTTCTGATTGCCTACGGTTTATATGAAAATTCTGCAATTTTATAAAGCGGGCTATCAACATCAGTGTGATTAGCTCAATTTGAGATGCATTAAAGAAACTATTGAAATAATGTTGGGTTGACAAAATCAGAAAGTTGCACCAAGATCAAGATTGACAAATCTGAATTTTTGCACTCTTAGAGAAAACAGCAAATGCCAAACATCCGCTACCCTTGGGAATTCCATCCACAGTTAAGTGAAGAACGTTTAAGTATTATTGCAAAAGAATTACTCAATGTGCTTGATCATACTTATGAGCAGCTTTCTACACCATTAGATGATAATTATACCCGAGGAACCTGTACATTCGGCCGCCAAAGACAATGCCTTATCCAACTCTGTATGAAAGGTACTTATCATTGGCTGAAACTAACTAATCCTTGTATGGATACAACTATCGAAATAGAAGCAATCCCACTTCGTTTTTTTAGTGATGATCCAGAAAATCCTAAAAAATCAGGCTTCTTTCGCCGTAATAGTGTAGACCAGCTCTGGGCACCAGAAATCACGATACCAACAATATGGCGCTTTATTGTAGAAAAACCCTCGTTTGAAAGCGAAGGTGCACAAGTTCATTTTGCCGGCTACAACGAGCATGAAGAAATGTTGTCTCAATGGACTTACGATAACAGTAAAATATCCGTGCTGCATTCTACAGACAACACACCGCCATCTGCGGTAACAATCGAATTGGATCCTATCAGTGCTGCTGTGACTGATAAATCCAGGGAAAACAAGCGTAACAACAAGTAGTAGGTGAAAAGTGTTCAATGGTTCCAATTTGCGGTTAGCTCGTCTGTATCACGAGCTATCTCTTGAGCAAGTGGCTGAGCAGGTTAATAAAACCCGCCAATATATTCAGCGGCTGGAATCCGGCTTTGCTGTGCCAACTAATGAACTTTCTAATGAATTAGCGACTGTATTGCAGGTCACTCCTACGTTTTTTGAAACCCAAGAGCAATCTCCTGTGAACGAGGAGATCGTTCATTTCCGTAAACGCAGTGCAATTAGAGTAGCAACAAAATTAGCAGCACTTGCAAAGGCTGAGTTATATAGACGATTAATCGTCGTTTTCGAAGAAAACCTCAATTTACCCCCAGTGTTATTTCCCGAATTAAAAGCAAACTCCCCGGAAGAAGTTGAACGAGCAGCAGAAAGATGTCGGATTGATTGGGGATTAGGGTTTGGGCCAATTGAAAATGTGACACGCCTGGCTGAAAAGCTAGGTGCATTTGTTACCTCATTTGACTCAGTATCTGATGATGTTGACACGTTATCCGTTCCATTAGATCGGCCTTTCATTGTCAGAAATACAGCCAAAAAGTCACCATGCCGACAACGGTTTGATATTGCACATGAGATTGGACATCTCGTGCTACACGGAGGAATATCTACTGGTGATAGAATAACCGAATCTCAAGCCAACCAATTTGCTTCTGCCCTACTTTTACCACGAAGTGCGATGGCTAAATATTTCCCCGCCCCGATAGGCGGGAGAATTAACTGGCGAGGTCTAAGTGAGTTCAAATTAACCTGGAAGGTAAGTAAAGCAGCGATTATTTATCGGGCACATCAGCTTTCTCTTTTAACCGATACTCAATACAAAACGGCTTTTTTGGGGCTTAAACGCAAGGGCGAAGCTATCGAGGAGAAAGAGGATTATCTTATTCCCCATGAGAAACCTGAATTATTTCATCGAGCAATAAAAGTGCTTATTAATGATGTTTGTATCGATATTGAAGCACTAGCCAAACGTTTGAAAATTACAGTGCCAATGCTGCTTGAACTGGCTAACGATAGTTCACTCTATGAGCTCAAGAATCAGACCGATTCTGTGAACGTCATTTCAATATTTTCATATCGATCCAAAATAGCGTGATTATTCCCTACCCTGATCAAATCAGGCTCTCATTACACGAACCCATTATCACTTTAATCTCAACCGCGCTTTCCAGCGCGGTTATTTAGTGGAAGGATCCGTGATAACTAACCCGGTGAAACCGCTTCCATTCCCACCAATCCCACTTTCAGATAGCCCGATTTACGCAGAGCATCCATCACACTCATCAGTGTTTCATAATCCACGGTTTTATCCGCCTGAAAGAAAATGGTTGTCTCTTTATTGGATTGGGTTGTCTGATCCAACACCGCCGCCAGAGTATCGTGATCGACCTGTTGATCTCCGACGTAAAGCTGACGATCAGCCTTAACCGTCAGGAATACCGGTTTTTCAGGACGGGGTTGCGGTTTTACCGACGACGCGGGTAAGTCCACTTTAATATCAACGGTTGCCAGTGGTGCCGCTACCATGAAGATAATCAGCAGCACTAACATCACGTCAATAAATGGTGTGACGTTGATTTCGTGCAATTCGCCGCTATCGTCCAAATCTTCATTAAGACGCATTGCCATAAATCACCTTGTCTTGCTATTTGCCAAATCCAGATCACGGCCAAGCAGTAATAATGCCTGTGCCGCCATATCACCAACCTGACCACGGTAAGATGCGATCATACGGGCAAAGATGTTGTAAATCACAACGGCCGGAATCGCCGCTACCAAGCCAAGCGCTGTCGCTAACAATGCTTCCGCAATACCCGGCGCCACAACAGCGAGGTTAGTTGTCTGTGAATGTGCGATACCGATAAAGCTGTTCATGATCCCCCACACCGTACCAAACAGACCAACGAAAGGAGAAATCGCACCAATCGTAGCCAAATAGCCGTTACCACGCCCCATATGACGGCTGATAGCCGCAACTGAGCGTTCCAGACGGAAAGAAACACGTTCTTTTGTGCTATTCAGATCAATACTCTCAGAAGATAACTGGCGTTCTGCCTGTGCTTCACTCAGCAGTAAACGGCTGATACTGAGTTTGCTGAAACCTTCTGCAATTTCCGCAGCCTGATCAAGGCTCTTAACTTCCGCCAAAGCCAGTTGCTCTTTACGTAAACGACGACCAGCAACCCACAATTCAACACCTTTTGAAAAGAACAACGCCCAGGTAATAACAGAAGCAATCACCAAGCCAATCATCACGGTCTTAACAACAACGTCAGCGTTCTTATACATGCCCCAGATAGACAAATCGGTAGCAAAACCACTGGAAGGATTGGTTTCATCGGCTGAAACGTTAGGGGCCGCAATATCAGTGGCAACCGGAGTCACTTGGGTAGCGTCTGTTGCGGGTGCAGTTTGTGGCGCAACCTGATTTGCCGGTGGTGCCGTTGTACCCGAAGTGGTTGAGGTAGCCGCAGCAGGTGCTGCAATCTGTGCGGTTTTGGTCGTGGTGCTGTTATCTGTTGCAGATGCGGGTGTTGTATCAGCCAACGCTGAACCTGCCAGCCCGAACGCCAAGATAATTGAAGCAGTCAAATTACGCATCAGTTGGCCTTTACTCCCTTTCTTATAAACCTTGTTATTTAGCAGTGAATTACCTTTCGTCATCTCACTAACCTTATTTACGCTGAGTCTTAACTCATCTTCACCAAATTGAATGAAAATGAAGGCTGATGATATCAAACATTAAGTGATTTGATAGTAATTATCATTATTGTTTAATAAAAAAGTGTCACCCTTTCACAAAATCAAGTCAAAGAAACCTCACACACCGGTAATCAGATGAATTTTCGTCAAGTTGGCTTAATCCTTTTGTACAAAAAGGACTAAATCTTTTAACGTGTTAACTCTCTTTTTTTACACCATTTCAAATTTTGAAATTAAGATGGCAATGGATCATGACAGAAAAAAAACTGGAAACTTCACTGGTCAATGCGGGCAGAAACCGTAAATTTACGCAAGGTGCCGTCAATCCGATTATTCAGCGAACATCATCTGTGATTTTCGATTCTGTCGCATCCAAAAGACAGGCGACACACAACCGCGCCAATGGCGAACTGTTTTATGGCCGGCGTGGCACGCAGACCCATTTCTCTTTTCAGGAAGCCATGGCTGAACTGGAAGGGGGCGCAGGCTGTACGCTGTATCCTTCTGGTGCCGCCGCGATCAGCAACGCCATTCTCTCTTTTGCCGCCGCCGGCGATCATATTCTGTTGACTGGTTCAGCTTACGACCCGACACAAGGCTTTTGTGACAAGATATTGTCACGAATGAATATAACTACCGATTATTTCGATCCGATGATTGGTGAGGAGATTGCTGAACTGATTAAGCCCAATACCAAAGTGGTGTTTCTTGAATCTCCAGGCTCAATAACCATGGAAGTACAGGATATTCCGGCGATTGTCCGCGCGGTACGGCAAGTCAATCCAGATATTGTCATCATGATCGATAATACCTGGGCGGCGGGTGTGCTGTTTAAAGCACTGGAGTTCGGCATTGATATTTCAATTCAATCCGGTACCAAATATATTATTGGTCACTCGGATGCTATGTTAGGTATTGCTGTCGCTAACGAGCGTTGTTGGGTGCAGTTGCGAGAAAATTCCTATTTGATGGGACAGATAGCCGATGCTGATACTGTTTATATGGCAAATCGCGGGTTGCGGACTTTAGCAATTCGCCTGAAACAGCATGAAAAAAGCAGTATCGAGATAGCACAGTGGCTGCAACAAAGATCCGAGGTTGCAGTAGTCTATCATCCGGCCCTCCCCTCCTGCCCCGGCCATGACAATTTCATCCGCGATTTCAGCGGCAGTAGTGGCCTGTTCTCTTTTCAATTGAAAGAAAGATTAACACACCAGCAATTCTCAAATTATCTGGATAATTTTCACCATTTTAAAATGGCATTTTCATGGGGTGGTTTCGAATCGCTGATCCTGGGTTATCAACCCGAAGAGATAAAAACGATACGCCAGTACAATTCCCCACAAAAAACAGGCACCCTGTTCCGACTGCATGTCGGGCTGGAGAATATTCAGGATTTGATTGATGATTTAGCAGAGGGGTTTAGTCGAATTTTTGCTGATTAATCTTATCGTTATCTAATAGTAATAAACTGAAAATCTCAACACTTAAAGGCAATATAAATCAATTGTCATTACAATGCATTTGCATTACACCTTGTTAGAAAGATCATTAAATCAACATAATAAGGTCAAGATATGCACTTACCCCCAAGTGTTGAGTTCTTCCGGTGATGAACTTGTATCATAGTAATTATGGTGGTTAGCTTATTATGTGAATCCACCTGTTTTTATTAACTGGGTAACACGACGCAGGGTTTAAATATAATCTAAATGCCATCAATAAAATAGCTAACGTGAAAATAAAATTATATAACATTCCATTTCTGAATGATGCAGATAAAATAAAGAATGCAAAAACAGAACATAAGCAATTTAACTCAAATAGGCAGAATCCAATTACAGCAAAAGAAATAATCAAAAACAGCATAGATGAGAAATAATAGAATAGCCAATCCAGAAACACTTAATTCCCTTTTAAACCAAGATCAGGAAAATTTATTCAGCATAAATTTTCCTCTCAAAAAACTAAAAATTTCAGCTTTCAGGCTATTCCTTCAACTTACTGTTTCTTAACCTGTTGCCACATTTGTTCCATTTCTTCCAATGTCGCCGCTTCCAGCGTCTGGCCTTTGCTCAGGATCAGCTTTTCTACGCCTTTAAACCGACGCTCAAACTTATTACATGCTTTTTGTAAGGCAATTTCAGGTTTGTACCCCAAATGACGCGACAAGTTCACAGCAGCAAACAGTAAATCACCAATCTCTTCTTCCAGGTGCTGTTCATCAACAACTGCCTGATGAGCTTCATCCATCACTTCGTCTATCTCTTCATAAACTTTGCCCAGCACCGGCCCCAAGGTATCCCAGTCAAAACCAACGCCAGCACAGCGTTCCTGGATTTTATAAGCTTTCATTAACGCCGGCAGGCTTGCCGGAATGTCATCTAAAACAGAATGAAGATCTTTTTGTGCTCTTTCCTGTGCCTTATGTTTTTCCCAGCCACTGATCGCCACATCACTGCTGATAGTCTGCTGCTGACCGAAAATATGTGGATGCCGGCGCTCCAGCTTATCGCTAATGGCATTACTGATGTCATCAAAATCAAACAACTGCTGCTCTTTGCCCATTTCAGCATAGAAAACCACCTGAAATAATAGATCGCCCAATTCTTCTTTCAGATCGGAAAAATCACCACGCTCAATGGCATCAATGACTTCATAAGTCTCTTCTAATGTATAAGGTGCAATCGTTTCGAATGTCTGTTCTTTATCCCAAGGACATCCTTGTTGAGGATGGCGCAACTGCGCCATGATCCCCAGTAACCGTTCTATAGCGGGTGTTTTCATCTTTTATCCCAATTTTCCTGCGGTCAGTTGCCATGAAGGCGTTTGGCTTCAATGACATCCGGTAACTGATTGGTTTTCGCCAATATCCGTCCCAGTACTTGCAGGTTATAAATCTCAATTTTCATATCAATGGTGGCAATCTGCTGCTTTACATCACTGCGGCTGCTCACCCCAAGCACATTCACTTTTTCATTCGCCAAGATCGTGGTGATATCACGCAGTAATCCACTGCGATCATTCGCCACCACACGCACAATCAGTGAGTAACCACTGGAATAGCTTTCTCCCCAAACCGCATCCACCACCCTTTCAGGTGCACTGGCCTGCAAATCCGCCAGCTGTTCACAATCAGCCCAGTGGATAGATATTCCCCGGCCACGGGTGATAAAGCCGACAATCTCATCCCCCGGAATGGGTTGGCAGCAACGGGCAATGTGATGCATCAAGTTACCCACACCTTCTACCACAATCCGTCCGTTATCTTTAACAGAACTACGCTGTACATGGGGTTTGCTTTCCAAATTGCGAAGCGCTTCCCGATCTGCATCTTCCGCCGTGGTTTTATTGAATTTGCTTTGCAGAAAGTTAGTCAACTGGTTGATACGAATGTCACCAACGCCAACGCCCGCCAGCACTTCATCAAGGGTATGGACGTTATAACGCGCAATTAGCAGTTTTTCCGCTTCTTTCAGGCTGATATCCAAGTGGGCCAGTTCGTTATCCAACATCTGACGACCTGCAATGATGTTCTTATCCCGATCCTGTTTACGAAACCAGTTATGAATTTTCGCCCGACCACGGCTGGTAGTGACGTATCCCAGGTTTGGATTCAACCAATCACGGCTTGGGTTCGGCTGTTTCTGCGTGATGATGTCAATCTGATCACCCATCTGCAATTGGTAGCTGAATGGCACAATTCGACCGCTGATTTTCGCTCCAATACAACGATGTCCTACATCGCTGTGAATGTGGTAGGCAAAATCCAGTGGCGTAGAACCAGCAGGCAGATCAATAACATCCCCTTTCGGCGTAAATACATATACCCGATCATCAAACACCTGGCTGCGAACCTCATCCAGCATCTCGCCAGAATCGGCCATCTCTTCCTGCCATGCGATCAGTTTACGCAACCATGCAATACGTCCTTCATACCCCGCTCGGCCAACCGCCGTCGCACCCTCTTTATATTTCCAATGGGCTGCTATTCCCAATTCCGCATCTTCATGCATCTGACGGGTCCGGATCTGAATTTCTAATGTTTTACCACTCGGCCCAAGCACTACGGTATGAATGGATTGGTAGCCATTAGGCTTCGGGTTAGCAACATAATCATCGAATTCATCCGGCAAATGGCGATAGTGAGTATGTACTATCCCCAGCGCCGCATAGCAATCCTGCAAACGCTCAACCACAATCCGTACAGCGCGGACATCAAACAACTCATCAAATGCCAGTGATTTTTTCTGCATTTTGCGCCAGATGCTGTAGATATGTTTAGGTCGGCCATATATTTCAGTTGTTACGCTCTCTTTGAGCATATATTTACGCAATGTGCTTACAAAGTGATCAATATACTGTTCACGATCAATCCGCCGCTCATGCAGTAAGTTAGCAATTTTTTTATATTCATCAGGATGGAGATAACGGAAACAATAATCCTCAAGTTCCCATTTGAGTTGACCAATCCCCAGGCGGTTAGCGAGTGGCGCATAAATATTGGAACACTCTTTAGCAACCAGTACTCGCTCATCTTCAGTCGCCTCTTTCACTATCCGCAGATGGGCAATACGTTCCGCCAACTTGATAACAACGCAGCGAAAATCTTCTACCATTGCCAGTAGCATCCGGCGGACATTATCAACCTGCACGGAACAGGTTGAATCATTATGCGTGGCTTTTAACTGACGAATAGCGTCCATATCCATGACGCCTTTCACCAGATTGATGATCGCACTGCCAAACGCCTCGGTGACGGTTTCACTGTCGAGCAATTTGGCGTCAACCAGCGGAAACAGTAGCGCAGCGCGCATACTGTCATTATCCATACTCAGCGTGGAAAGGATCTCAACCATTTCTACGCCACGCCATAACAGAAGTTCTGAATCAGGATGATTTTGCGCTTTTTCGTGACAATAACGCCAGGTTTCGGCTAATTTCTCACCCAATTGAAGATTCGCTATATTTAAACTGGCGATCCACTTATTTACTGCAAACTCTCCCGCAGGGGTTACATGAGCACTTCTTACCGCAACCATAATCTCTCCCGACTCCTTCACAGCCTCTACCCAACCACAATCTAGCGGCTAAATAGCGCCATTGACTCCAGATGACCAGTATGCGGAAACATGTCCAGCATCCGCACACTGATAATATGATAGCCCGCCTCAAGCAGAATCTTACTGTCCCGCGCCAATGTTGTTGGATTACAAGAGACATAGACCACTTTTTCAGGGGCCAGCTCGACGATGTGTGACATGACTCCTGCCGCACCCGCACGCGCCGGATCTAATAAGACCTTGTTAAACCCCAGTTTAGCCCAAGGTTGACGATGTATATCCGCCTCCAGGTTTTCACGGAAGAAAGATATGTTATCCAAATTATTTAATCTGGCATTATATTGCCCATTCGCTACCAGCGTGGCAACCCCTTCCACTCCAACCACCGTCTGCACTATCCGGCCAATCGGCAGGGTAAAATTCCCCATACCACAGAACAGATCGAGTACTCTGTCATTCGGTTGTAAATCAAGCCACGCTATCGCCTGAGCAACCATTTGTTGATTTACCGAATCATTAACCTGAATAAAGTCTCTTGGACTGAAAACCAGTTTCAGACCATCCACCTGATACCAGGGTTCCAGCGGTTCATGCAGTGACTCAATCGAAGTTTCATCTGCCGCCAGATAGACAGCCACATTGTGTTGCACAGAAAATGTGCATAATTTTTCTTTATCTTCCCCTTTCAGGGGATCAAGGTGGCGCAATATCATCAATGGGCCGTTATCTGCCAGCACCAATTCCACATGCCCCAACCGTTTAGCCGCTTTCAGATCATTCAGACACTGAGATAGCGGCTGCAATAACCGTTCCAATTCAGGTTGTAAAACAGGGCATGTTTTTATCGCAACTAATTCATTGGATTGATTCTGACGAAATCCCATCATCAGTTGACGTTGTTTTATCTGATAATGTAAACCTAACCTTGCCCGGCGCCGATAACCATATTCGGGGCTGAGGATCACCGGCCTGGCCGAGACAGTTATGCCAGTTTCCCGTTTGATAAGATGTTCCAAAACACTGGCTTTACTCTCTCGCTGTAAATCAGATGCAACATGTTGTTGCTGACAACCGCCACATATTCCAAAATGTGGGCAGCGGGGATTGACACGATATGGACTGTCAGATAAACGCTTAACCAACTTTGCTTTGGCAAATTGGCGTTTCTCTTCCGTTAGTTGTACCTGTGCCTGTTCACCGGGCAATAATCCGGCGACAAAAATGGTTTTACCCTGATAACGAGCTACACCCTGTCCTTGGGCATCCAGATTATCAGCAGTGACTGTAATGATATGCCGGTTTACTATTCGGCGATTGGGGGAATAAAATTGCACCATGATTCTTACGGACTATGAATTATTAAGTTCTTATTTTCCCATAATGGACGCTTATGACCAAATATAGCTTACGCACCCGAATGATGAGCCTGATTCTGGTGCCGATTTTACTGGTTGGCATGTTTTTCAGTATATCGTTTCTCTGTTATCACTATCGTGAACTGAAAAACCAAATCGTTCGATCCGGGGTCAGTATCATTGAACCCCTTTCGATTGCCAGTGAAATCGGCATAAACCTGCATAACCGTGAACGCGTCAACTCATTGATAACCCGGCTTCATCGCAGAAATTCTGAGATAGTCCGGGCGATTGCCATTTTTAATGATGATAATCAGCTATTTGATATATCAAATTATAAATACAATTCTGCTCAACTCCAGATTGCACCAGGTATGCCACTGCCAACAGTCCTGACAAAAATGGAGGTCAAAAACAGTATTATTTTACGAATGCCGATTATCTCAGAGCACTATTTATCTCAAAATCAGCAGAACGCTGATACCCCATCTCTACATCCAATCGGTTATATCGCCATTGATCTTGATTTACGGTCAGCTCACTTACAGCAATATAAAGAAATCGTTATCTTTATATTGCTGTTATTGATTTGCCTTGGCTGGGCCTCACTGTTTGCCTACCATTTGGTGCGCAAAATCACAAAACCTATCAGCGATATGGTCAGTACGGTCGATAAAATTCGCCAAGGGCAGTTAAACAGCCGTGTCAGCGGGAAATATTTTGGTGAATTGGATACGCTGAAAAATGGTATTAATGCTATGGCAAAATCGCTCTCCAGCTATAAAGAAGAGATGCAGAACGATATTGATCAGGCAACCTCAGATCTACGGGCAACGATGGAGCAGTTTGAAATTCAGAACGTTGAACTGGCAATAGCGAAGAAACGCGCTCAGGAAGCCGCCAGAATAAAAACAGAATTTCTGGCAAATATGTCCCATGAATTGCGCACACCGCTTAATGGCGTCATTGGTTTTACCCGCCAAACACTGAAAACTTCGCTGACAAAACAGCAAACTGAATATCTGTATATTATTGAACGTTCTGCCAATCATCTACTGAATATTATCAATGATATATTGGATTTTTCCCGGCTTGAGGCTGATAAGCTGATACTGGAAAACATTCCATTTCTTCTACAGGATACCATTGATGAGGTGATAGTTTTATTGACACCCAGCGCCCAAAATAAGGGCATCCAGCTAACGCACAGCGTTAACCCCCAAATACCGAATCTGGTCATAGGCGACCCTATGCGCCTCCAGCAAATACTCACCAATATTATCGGTAACGCAATTAAATTCACTGAACAAGGGTTTGTGAAAATAAAAATCAATCTGATACAACAGCAATCCCATAAAATCAATTTAGAGATTACTGTCAGCGATACAGGTATCGGTATCAGCCCTGAACAGCAACCTCATCTGTTTCAGGCTTTTCATCAGGCAGATGCCAGTATTTCCCGCCGTTATGGTGGAACCGGCCTTGGTCTGGTGATTACCCGGAAACTGATCCGCGAAATGGGCGGTAATATCAGTTTTACCAGCGAGACGGAAAAAGGTTCCGTTTTTCGTTTTAATTTGTGGCTAGGAAAAGACGATTTCATTCTAACCGGCTCGGTTGTACCACAAAAAACCATTATTCAATCCCCGCGCTTACCCATGACGGTCATGGCCGTTGATGATAATTCAGCCAATCTCAAATTAATCGGCTCATTACTGAAAGACGTCGTAGAAAAAACAGTGATATGCAGTAATGGAGAAGACGCTTTACAATCGGCAAAATCTCACCATTTTGATGTCATTCTGATGGATATCCATATGCCGGGTATGGATGGCATCTGTACTGCTGAACGCATCCACCAGCTACCACAACACCGTAATACCCCGATTATCGCCGTCACAGCCTATACCTGCCGGCCAAAGGGCGATGCAGATCAATCGCCATTTGAAGATTTTCTGACCAAACCTCTGGACGAAGATGGCCTGAGAACAGTGCTAAACCGTCACATTAAAACACCAGAATCACAACATGTTAACTGGCAATTAGCGCTGCAACAGGCAGCAGGAAAAGGACAGATAGCGAAGGAAATGATAACAATGCTGGTGGATTCTCTGCCGGATATGAAAGCAATCACAGAAAGGGTTTTATCCGGGGACATTGTTGACGATTATCAGCAGCAGATCCATAAGCTGCACGGTAGCTGCTGTTACAGCGGCGTGCCACAACTTAAAGCACTTTGCCAATTAATTGAACAGCAATTACAAAAAAACGTTCCATTAACCGATATAAAACCTGAATTACTGGAGTTGATAGATGAAATTGATAATGTACTTGCCGCTGCCCAAACGCTATTGAGTAACGGCCCAACTATCAGTTACACACAATAAACTTCCGATACTCTTCATAAGCATAATTATCTGTCATGCCACTGATGTAATCTTGAATAAGACGAGCACGGTAGTAGAATTCCAACAGGTCTTTTTCTGATTCATCAGTGGCGATGATCCCTTCTACCGCTTCGTTATAAGCCAAGCGATGTTTGGTGGAAAGTTTGTGCAGCAACCGGGTTTCAATAAAATAATCTTTATGGAAATTGTTCTGGTTTAATTGCATAAAACTCTGGCGGGACATCTTCAATAGCGGCCAGTAAAAATCCAATAACCCATTGATAACTCTATATCCCTGCAACTCTAATTCTTCAATTTCCGGATGATTAAACACTCTTTTACAGGCTATGTTCTTTAGCGTTTTAAGCAACCGATGCTCCTCGCTCTTATCTTCAAGTAATGCTTGATTAAATGAACCCTCAAAAACAGCAGGCAGATGATCAATAAAACGACGAGCAGTGTAAGGTACCAGCCTGCCGGTAATATAAACCCGCAAATACATAAAAAATTGGTCCTGCTGACTTCGACGTAATTCGTTGCCACTCGTTCTTTTATACGCTTTTCTGATCGTTGCGTCGAACAGATCCCTGGACCGATGACCGCCGTTTTCTTCCCACTCCTGTTCTAAATATTCCATCAGCGTATCTACGCCAAAAATATCTTTTTCAACAGCATCATCCAGATCAGCAATGCAATAAGAGATATCATCTGCGGCTTCCATAATATAAGTCAGTGGAAAACGACAGAATTCCCCCATTTTAAGCTCGCGGCGTAATTCGCGGACAAAATTCTTTTCCGACCAATAAAAACCCGGTTTTTTCATCAGGTAATTAAATTGATCCAGCTCTTTTTCAAGACGAAAAGCAGGACGGGTATATTTTAGAATGCAACCAATTTGCGCATAAGTCAGATTGAGTTTTAACAGGCTGTGTACCATACGGATAGCCTGAGCATTCCCTTCAAACTGACATAAATCTTGACGTAACTGGCGACGGAAAAGATCTTTTTTCACATCGCCGCACAAACGCAATGCCAGTATTTCACATTGATCTTTTCGCTCAATATCTTCCAGGGCAAAATTAAGATCAAGCTTTCTGGTAAACCAGTCTTTAATTGCCGCTTCACCAAAATGACCAAAAGGTGGATTACCAATATCGTGCATTAAACACGCCATTTCAA
The DNA here is from genome assembly GCF_042879375.1 of Photorhabdus sp. RM323S. Taxonomy (NCBI): domain Bacteria; kingdom Pseudomonadati; phylum Pseudomonadota; class Gammaproteobacteria; order Enterobacterales; family Morganellaceae; genus Photorhabdus; species Photorhabdus sp. RM323S. Next base: position 107,998 of record NZ_JBHFKZ010000005.1, on the reverse strand, counting down.
TCAGGCTCTCAAATGGCAACAGCCGTTTATCCAGCCGATATTGAGCCAATAAGTTACGCGTTTTCAGTTCATTGATAATCGTTTTCGAAATATAGCGGCCAATCTGTTGCACTTCCAATGAATGCGTCAGACGACTGCGGACAGCGGCATTATTTTCCAGAGGAAAAACCTGTGTTTTCTGCTGTAAACGACGAATAGCCGCTGAATTCATAATCCGCCCGCGATCACTTTCAAACTGACGAATAACTTGTTCTTCATCATTAGGATCAACATCATAATGGCTGTATTTACGTTGATAATTAAGCTTCTGACTAAAGTCTGTCCCGGACATTTATCCCCCGACTTGTGAGATAGCACTGTTTTACACCACAGATTATCTGATTGTTCTGCATTAAATGTTAAACTCAGGAACTGAATGATTTTATATGATTAATTAATCAACAGCGAGTATGACACAATGAAAGTAGGCGTGATAGGTGCTATGGAGCAAGAAGTGACTTTACTGCGCGATCAAATTGAAGATCGCCAGACACTGTCACGGGGTGGCTGCGAAATCTATACCGGTAAGCTCAACGGCGTGGAGATCGCACTGTTAAAATCCGGTATTGGTAAAGTTTCTGCTGCAATTGGTACGACTTTACTGCTTGAATATTGTCAGCCTGATGTGATTATCAACACGGGCTCCGCAGGTGGCCTTGATCCGCAATTGCAAATCGGTGATATCGTGGTATCCAGCGAAGTTCGCTATCATGATGCGGATGTTACTGCTTTTGGTTATGAACCAGGTCAAATGGCGCAATGCCCCCCTGCGTTCCTGGCGGATAACCAGTTGATCGCACTGGCAGAAAAATGTATTCGCTCACTGGATTTAAATGCGATACGTGGGCTGATTTGCAGCGGTGATGCATTTATTAACGGTGCTGAACCCCTGGCCCGTATCCGAGCGACTTTCCCACAAGTTACCGCAGTAGAAATGGAAGCGGCAGCAATAGGGCATGTTTGCCACCAATACAACACACCGTTTGTTGTTGTACGCGCTATCTCTGATGTGGCAGATAAGGAATCTCATCTCAGTTTTGATGAATTTCTTGCCGTGGCGGCCCGCCAATCCACATTAATGGTCAGCGCAATGCTGGCAACACTGAGTCACGATAAATAATATTTTATTGACAGAATCACGCCCTGATTAATACTTTCAGAAGATATCAAGGGCGTGTCTGCTCTGCCGGCAACATGCAGAATATTTATATCTTCAAGGGCATACTTTCATGAGATGGATAAAAAGCGCAGGTTCAGTTTGGTTATCGCTTTTACTGTTTCTCAGTGGTTTCAGTCATTATTTGTATGCCACGCCTTTACGGGTCATCAGCTTATCCCCGTCAACCACAGAATTAGCCTATGCTGCCGGGTTAGGTGACCATCTGATCGCCGCCAGTGCTTATTCTGATTATCCCCCTCAAGCCAGTAAACTTGAGCAAGTGGCTAACTGGCAAGGCATTAATCTGGAACGGATTATCACGCTGAAACCCGATATGATTCTGGCATGGCGAGGCGGTAATCCCCAACGCCCACTGGAACAACTCGCCTCTTTTGGTATTAAGATCTTTTACTCCGATCCTAAAACTATTGAGCAGATAGCTCAGAATTTAGAGCAACTGGCTGAATACAGCCCCCATCCTGAGCAGGCAAAAAAATCTGCGGCTGAACTGCGCCAACGATTTGCCGCTTTGAAACAAAAATATGCCGCTACCACACCAAAACCTGTCTTTTTACAATTTGGCACTCAGTCTCTGTTTACTGCCTCAGGACAGACACTGCAAAGTGAAGTGCTTTCAATCTGTGGTGGCAGAAATATTTTTGCTGACAGTTCCGTTCCCTGGCCTCAGGTAAGCCGTGAGCAAGTACTGACTCGGAAACCTGAGACGATTGTTATCAGCGGTGGACCGGAACAAGCCAAATTAATTGAGAATTTCTGGCATCCTCAATTGAAGGCCAAAGTGATTACACTGCATGAAGATTGGTTTCATCGGGCGGGGCCTCGCATCATTCTGGCAGCGGAACAGTTATGCCAGCAACTAAACGACAATGGCACCTAATAAACGTGGGATGACAAGAGTATCCGAAAATGGGTCATATTATTCGCAGACCCATTCCGAGAGATTGCCGGGCATTAGATACTGAAAGAAGAACCACAACCGCAGGTGGTCTTCGCATTAGGGTTCGTAACGATAAAACGTGAACCTTCCAGACCTTCGGTATAATCAACACAACCACCAACCAAATATTGCAGGCTCATCGGGTCAACAACCAACTCGACACCCTGCTTCTCAATGGTCATATCCCCTTCATTGATCTGATCATCAAAGGTAAAGCCATACTGGAAACCACTGCACCCCCCCCCTGTGATATAAACCCGTAAACGCAGGTTTGGGTTTTCTTCATCCGAAACCAGGATTTTCACTTTGCTGGCGGCAGCATCTGTAAACTGCAAAGGTAACGCTATATCATCGCCCATCATTTTTTACTCCAAACCGGAACCCGGCAAAAATATTTAGAAGACCACAAAATTTGCCGATTATTAATAGTTCGAATTATCCAATACCTGATTGATTCGTTCAAGTTTTGTCATTTTGGTAACACACAAACCAGTAAAGAATTATCACACATTTGGCTACCATCAATGATGTTATTTTAGCAACAAACGCTAGCTTCAATCAGGGTAGTCAGCCGTCATATAGCGTTAAACCGTTAGTCACTCAATTAACAAAAAGAAGGAAAAAATATTGATTTATCAATATTATTGGTTACTTTGTTAAATATTTATCAAAGTCACTATGCGGAGTTCTTATGCAAAAAATATTGCCACTTATGCTAGTCATCACCCTGGTTGGGTGTGTCGCTCATAGTAAGCCAGTCGATATTGACAATTATACCTCGAAGAAAATAAATGACATCATAGAAAACCAGGTAAAACCGGGAAATAGAGACAATCCTGGTGAAATGATAAAAAATATATCTTATCAGTTCCTGGGTACACCTTATGCCGCAAACAAACTGGTCGGCTCCCCAACTGAACCGGAAAAATTAATTATAGATTTTAGCGGTCTGGACTGTTTTACTTTTCTTGACTACGTAGAATCGCTAAGGAAATCAAATGACCAACAGGATTTTATCAAGAATCTCATCCAGACAAGGTATATCGACGGAAAAATCAGTTTCTTACAAAGAAAACATTTCTTCACCGACTGGTCAACCAGAGAAAAATTAAACGCCAAAGATGTGACGGAGGAAATAAGTCATTCTTATATAGAAATCACAAAAAGTCTGAATAGAAAAGCAGATGGCGGCGAATATATTCCCGGACTTAGTGTTATCAACCGAGATATTAAATATATTCCAGGTAATAAAGTGAATGATTCCGTGATTAAACGCTTAAAGACAGGAGATTATATAGGAATATATACACATCTTGCCGGGCTGGATGTCACGCATACCGGGATTTTTATTATGACAGATAATGGTCCAATGTTTAGAAATGCGTCTTCACTTGCCGCCAATAAAAAAGTGGTCGATTCGCCATTCCTTGATTACGTAAAGAATAAACCCGGAATTATCGTTTTAAGACCATTATAATCAACGGGACAAGCGATAAACCTACTCAAAGATACATTCAGGAGCCTTTTAATGAGCCAATCCGAAATCCTCTATTCTCAGGCCAAACAGCTTATTCCCGGCGGTGTTAACTCCCCGGTACGTGCATTTAATGGCGTTGGCGGTACGCCGCTGTTTATCAAACACGCTGACGGCGCCTATCTCTATGATGTTGATGGCAAAGCCTATATTGATTACGTCGGTTCTTGGGGCCCTATGGTACTGGGACATAACCACAGCGCTATCCGTAATGCAGTCATCAAAGCCGCCGAACAAGGGTTAAGTTTTGGCGCACCCACTGCCGCTGAAGTAGAAATGGCTCAATTAGTGACTGAGCTGGTGCCATCAATGGATATGGTGCGCATGGTCAACTCAGGCACAGAGGCGACCATGAGTGCTATCCGTCTGGCTCGTGGATATACCCACCGCGATAAGATCATCAAATTCGAAGGTTGTTATCACGGCCACGCTGATTGCCTGCTGGTAAAAGCCGGCTCTGGCGCGCTGACTATCGGCCAACCAAACTCTCCGGGGGTTCCGGTTGATTTCGTCAAACATACACTATCCTGTACCTATAACGATTTGAACTCAGTGCGGGAAGCATTTGAACAATATCCTGAAGAGATAGCCTGTATTATTGTCGAACCCGTTGCCGGTAATATGAACTGCGTGCCGCCACTGCCAGAATTTCTACCCGGCCTGCGCGCATTGTGTGATGAATTCGGTGCTCTGCTGATTATCGATGAAGTGATGACCGGTTTCCGCGTCGCCTTATCCGGTGCCCAAGCTTATTACGATGTCGAACCTGATCTGACTTGCCTTGGTAAAATCATCGGAGGTGGTATGCCCGTTGGCGCGTTCGGTGGTCGTCATGAAGTGATGGAAAAATTAGCACCAACCGGCCCGGTTTATCAGGCAGGAACCTTATCCGGCAATCCAATTGCCATGGCTGCGGGTCTTGCCTGTTTGCAAGAAGTCGCTCAACCTGGTGTACATCAGCGCTTGACTGAGCTGACAGATAACTTGGCTACGGGTCTGACTAAAGCAGCAACAGCGGCTGGCATTCCGCTGGTGATTAACCATGTCGGCGGTATGTTTGGCTTTTTCTTTACTGATGCTGAAACAGTCAGTTGCTATCAGGATGTGATGAATTGCGATATTGAACGTTTTAAACATTTCTTCCATCTGATGCTTGACGAAGGTATTTATCTGGCACCTTCCGCATTTGAAGCGGGTTTTATGTCTATCGCTCATACTGATGAAGATATTCAGCGTACAATTAATGCTGCTGCTCGCTGCTTTGCAAAACTGAAATAATTTCTTTTTTTAAATAATAGCGCCGTATTCCTACCTTCCTACGGCGCTCATTATTTCCATCCTTTGGATGGATCACGAGATTGTACTTGCTGGCACCGCTTGACTCCTCCCATTCATAAACAACTTAGCTACATGGCCCATAAAACCGCCTGATATTGATTGATATATATCAAGATATAGACCAAACATGATGCTATAAAGCTATCGATTTAACGGTAAGTTATAAATCCGTTGTCCTTCAAAAAAACGCCCTGTTTCACTTGACCAGTACGAAGGATACGAGTACATATTATTCATAAATTTCGTTTATTAATACCGTATTTTCAGACTCATATTCATTTATTACATGGATGTCCCGGCGTTATTAAGCAGTTGAGTTTTTTTCTATCTTTTGCCTCACATCACAATTTACTAAACCAGAAAATATGAAGGAGAGAGGATGAGCAGCGTTATCAAAGAAATAAGTGATGCTAATATTGCATATGCAGCAACTTTTGATGATGATAAAAAAAGCCTTGGTTTACCTGCTGTCAGACGATTTGCCATATTGACTTGTATGGATGCCAGGTTGGATCCGGCAAAATTTGCAGGTTTATCTGAAGGTGACGCCCATGTTATTCGTAACGCAGGCGGAAGAGCCAGTGATGATGCCATTCGCTCTCTTATCATTTCTTATAAACTTTTTGGAACAAAAGAGTGGTTTGTAATTCATCATACTCATTGTGGGATGGAGCTTTTTACAGACAATATCATGGGCGATCTACTGGAAAACAGTCTAGAAAGTGCAATATTGACGGATGAGGGATTTAAAGACATCGGCAACGGTACCGGATCATCTGAGGGAAAATATATCAGATGGCTTACCATTGACAATCAAGTTAATAGTGTAATTGAAGATATTCATCGTATTCGTACTCACCCCCTTGTACCCGCAAGTATCGCCAAAAATTTTCTGATAAGATTTTCCTAAGCTATTTATTAATGCTTTAATGTTGATCGCCATTATTTATATAACCTCTTATTCATATCTTACCGCTAGCATATAAACATGGATAACGGCTTATTAACCGCTATCCAATAAAAGTAGAAAAACACTCCAGCAAGGCGTTTATTCAAAACGTTCAAATATTAATGCATGTACCCTTAGATCAGCTAAATAGAGAAGACGAATTTCCATATTAGGATATTGCTCATTCAGCTTATGTGTATAAGAATCATATCCACCAACAATGCCAATGACAGGGATTTTTTCTGGGCCACCAGCAGAATCTGGTTCCCCCATAAGGGCTCTAACAATTGTTCTATCCATTGAGTGTAAAAATGGATAAGGCAATTCTCCATTATATTCTCCACTACCCTCATAAGCGTTAATAAGTGTAATTTGTACAGATTTTAGCTGCTTTGAAACATCATCAAAAACAAGCCTCATACCCGATTCAGGTTTGTAAAAAAATTCTTCATCTCCCTCAAACATATATTTAAATTTTCCCGCAGAAATAATTTTTTTTTCAACCAAAAAATCCGCCGTCAGTCCCAAGCTTTTTATCATCGCTATAATATCTATCATTATTCATACCACCCTTGTTCTTTGTTCAATCGGTGTAGCTCTTCCAATGCTTTGCTTAACTGCTCATCGGTATAACCCTCTTCCTTTAAAGCAGGTAGTTGCGCATTAAAATTACTATCTACTGCCGTTTTCAAGTCAGAGGCATCTTGAGACCGTCTAGTCAAAGAATTACGACCACCATAGGTTTCACTATATTTTTGATGTATTCGCTTATGAATAGCTATAGAAACCCCTTTTTTCAGGATATCTTCTAACTGATCCCCAGATAGTTTATGTCCATACTTGTCTGTCAAATACTTTCTCAATGCCGCCTGAGACGGAATATGATCAATATCCAACCCATCATTACGGCTACGTCCAGCCAGATCCTGATATTCTCCCACTTCCAACGGTTTCACCGCCGGTTTACTCAAATACACATACACCGGCGGCATATTAGGAATGGGGAGGATCAGAATATAATCACGAAAATCCTTCTCTTCCGGCATTGGCAACGATTCAATATCGCTGCCCACTTTATCCGGGATCGGCAACACAGTTATTTGCGACGGAATAAGCGGTTGTTCTTCATTCCCAGTATGGGCTGGAACTTTGAATTCCTGTTCGTTCGGTGTCCATAAAATCGTCGGCCGGTTTTCTCCCGGTTCCCAGAACTCGTAATTACCAGTGGTCCGATTCAGTTCCATCATATGAACCGGTACTTTATCCAAACCGCCTTCCGGACTGACGTAATATCCCTGAACCATCATCCTGCCGCTTTTTTCATCTCTGATCCAGCGAAAACGTACACGGGTAGAAGCTTTACCGTACTGTTCCGCTATCTGTCTCAAACGATACGGGGTTAAGTAATCCTCCTCACCTTCATTCAACTTCGGTGAATAAAACAGCCCCATTAATCCAACCGTTACCGGATTCGGTGCCGCCAGCCAACGCCCCGCACTGATGGCACCACCACCAATGTAACGCATCACCAGAGTTTCCCCTTCCGCTACCGCGCTGCGGGCAGTGGCAGCCACAGCAGTTGCGGCTGCTTCAGCTTTATCTTTACCACCACGGAACCACCGCTTATACCACGGTAATCTTTTATCCTGCTGTTTATCCAGTTCAGGCGGGTGTTTCTTACCTTGCGGAGGGGGTTCTGGTTTTGGTGGCGTCACCGAGGTGGGAGATGATGGCACCTGATATATCGCCATTCTGCCGAAGTTATCCGCGGGTTCGGCTTCGGTTCCGGCATCCGTACAACCTTTACCCCGCAAGCAGGATTTCGCAAACACCGGTATCAGAGGTGCCTTAGTCACAGGAGGTTCGGGCTGAACATCTCCCGCTTCCTTCACCCGCGACGAGAAATTCTGGGTCGCCATATTAGCAGGCGCTGTAGCCTGATGATTGGGCTGCTCCTGCTTCTCATAGCTGTCCATCTCCGAATTGATAAACCGGGCCCGACAGGGGCAAGTACTCACACTGTCCAATGTGCCAGCCAACTTATGTCCCATGTCAAACACATCAGATACACCACCGACAATTGTGTAAGTACCGGGATGTTTGCCACAGGTAACCTTATCCCCTTCACGAGCCGTTGCCCGCCCATTAAATGTCATGGTGTGGTCACCGGTGATAATCTGTCCGCCACAGGTTGTCTTATCACCAACGAGCAAGAAATATCCTATTGCCATCTATTCAATTCTCCATTGATTTACAGTATGGAGAGTGGATCTCATTGAAATTATCGTCATATCATTATCACCATGAGTTAATACGTATGATCAATAATTCATCAGATTTCACCTAAAAAACATATAGGAATATTCCGAAAGTTGCTGATTTTATTGTCTATGATGGGCGTGATAACTTATTAATTATAACAATTTAGATACAATCACATAACAAATATAAGACCAAAAAGATAATAACGCGGTATGTTTGGAAAATCGGTAAAAAGGGAGTGAACAGCTCTGTGGGATAAACAGCGCTCTACTTTACTCAGAAAACCAAAACGCTGACCAAAAGATCAGCGCCTTGCCATTCATCTCATCAAATATTCATTATTGGTCGAACATCTCGCGCAACCAGCCCGGTGCTTGCTCTTGTTGCTGAACAGGTTCCGGCGTTACTGTTTGCTGGCACAGGCTCTGTGGATCATAGGTCCAGACAGGTAATGTTCTCCAACCACTGCCACTACAGTTAAAACTACCATCTTCATTAACAGCCATATCGACAATCCCTTCTGGTGGAATATTATTCAATACCAGTGGAGTCTGATTTTCCAGATAACGGCGATAAACATTTAACGCGCCAGTAGCACCAGTCAGATTAGTCGGATCGTTGTTATCCCGGCCAACCCATGAAATCACCACTTCTTTACCATCAACCCCCGCAAACCAGCTATCACGCAGATCATTGGTTGTACCGGTTTTACCTGCCAGATTATAACGGCCAAATTTAGCTGTCAGAGAACGAGAAGTACCTCTTGCCACAACCTGCTGCATTCCATACAGCGTCAGATAAGCCGCCTGAGCCGGTATAGCCCGTTCAGCCTGCGGGTAGCTCTGATATATCACCGTACCCTCTTCTGTAATGACAGAACGTAATGCAGAAAGCGTTGCGCGGTTGCCGCCACTGGTCATCGTCTGATATTCCTGAGCGACTTCCAACGGCGTCAAGCTGAGAGAACCCAGTAACATTGCTGGAACCTGCTGGATAACGTCTGCCGGAACGCCAAGCCGGATCAGTGTGTTGCTTACATGATCAAGGCCAACAGCCAATCCAAGATTCACCGTCGGAATATTCAGTGAACTCGCCAACCCATCTATCAACATGACACGCCCACGGAAACGGCGGTCATAATTTCTCGGTTCCCAAACCTTGCTGTTCGGCTGTTTTACCGCAAGAGGTTCATCCGCCAGCCAGGTATTCAACCGATATTGATCAGGTTCACTCAATGCCGCCAGGTAAGTAGAGGGTTTTGCCAGCGAACCAATTGAACGACGCGCCATCATCGCCCGGTTAAATCCGGCATATTGAGGCTGAGAACCGCCGACCATCGCCCTGATTTCACCACTAATGCGATCAACCACCACCATTGCCCCTTCAAGATCAGCAATTTTGCGGGTTTTTCTCAGGTTAGCAATTCCCTCTTCCACCGCGTTTTCAGCCGCGTCCTGGGATACTGGGTCCAGAGTCGTAAAGATTTTCACGCCAGATAAATCATTCACTTTATCGCCCAGTTTGTCCTGCAATTCTTTACGAACCAGTTGCATAAATGCAGGCTGTGGCGTGATGACACCACTTTTCGGTTTTACCCCCAATGGGCGGGCACTCAGTAGTTTATACAGATCTTCGTCAATAATTTGCTGATTTTGCAAAAGTTTAAGCACCACGTTACGACGCTCAAGAGCCAGTTTCGGATTACGCCACGGGTTATAGAGTGAAGCGCCTTTCACCATGCCAACCAGCAACGCTTGCTGATCCAAACTCAGTTCATCCACCGGGCGGCCAAAATAATAAAGACTCGCCAACGGGAACCCTCGGATCTGTTCATCACCGCTTTGCCCCAAATAAACTTCGTTCAGATACAGTTCGAGGATACGATCTTTGCTGTAACGGTAATCCATCAGAATCGCCATGTAGGCTTCATTGGCTTTACGCACCAACGTACGTTCATTGGTCAAAAATAGGTTTTTGACCAATTGTTGCGTCAGGGTACTTCCCCCCTGAACGGTACGCCCTGCCGTCAGGTTAGCCAGCACCGCACGCCCGATAGACAGGATACGGATACCATCATGTTGATAGAAATGGCGGTCTTCTGTCGCCAGCAAAGTATTGACCAGTAACTCAGGAAAACCAGAACGTGGCACAAACAACCGCTGTTCGCCATTGGGTGACTGCAACATGGTAATCAGCTTCGGATCAAGACGGAAGAAACCAAACTGACGTTGGTTTTCTATATTTTCGATCCCTGCCAGACGGTTATCACTGAAAGTCAAAAGAGCGTGGATCTGCCCTTCTTTGCTATCAGGGAAATCAAACGGACGGCGCAGCATTTCAATGGTTTCGCCTCTGACAGAAAACTCGCCAGGACGGGTAATCTTTGTCACCTGGCGATACTGCATCCCTTCCAGCAGATGTACCATCTCTTTTTTACTGTAGTTCATACCCGGTTCAAGGTTGACCATCCGGCCATAAACGGCCGCAGGCAGATCCCAGACTTTTCCGTCAATACGGTCACGGATTTTACCATCCAGATAAATACCATATCCCCCCAGCAATACAGCAAAAATAATAAATATTTTGAATAACAGCCAGAACCAACGCCACTTTTTCTTAGGTGGACGGGAATACATTCCTCTTTTTGTCATGGGTTGATCCTCTTCATCATCGTAGTCGTCATCTTCGTAGCCATCATTATAATCATCCAACAAATGCCGTCTTTTCGATGGCGATTCACGGCGGGATACCGGTTTCTTGCCTTTACGTCCGATTGGTTGATGATCTTCATCAGACATTCCAAAATTCTCCAAAGCCATTCAAATGCTGAATAATGGGTATTCATATCGTTTTTAATGAATTTATTCGCCTACAAGAAAGTTGTTAAATTCTACTGCGAATATTTTTTTACCCGCCGGGTTGGTGCTGTATTTGCCGGATCATCCGGCCATAGATGTTTTGGGTAACGCCCTTTCATTTCTTTTTGCACTTCCCGGTATGCTCCCTGCCAAAAAGCAGCCAAATCTTGTGTGATCTGCAATGGCCGCTGGGCCGGCGATAATAATTCAAGCACCAATGCTACCCGCCCTTTTGCCAACGATGGACTTTGCTGCTCTCCATACATTTCCTGCATCCGCACGGATAATACAGGGGGTTTATCACTGAAATAATTGATTGCCATCCGGCTGCCGGTAGGAACAGTGTAGTAAATAGGCAGTTCATTATCCAGACATTGGCGCTGTTGCCAGTCCAGTAAACTTTCCAATGCCGGCAACAAATCAATCTGTTTCAAACCTTTCAAATCACACACACCAACAAGAAACGGCATTAACCAATGATCAAGAGAATCCATCAAAGAATCATTATCTACTGCTGGCCACTGTATTTCAGGCAACCATTTAACCGCACATTGAATACGGGTGCATAATTGCATAGCCTCAGGTGACCAATTCAGCGCTTGTAATCCTGCACTACGTAACCAGTTTAGCAGGGCCTGTTGTAATTGTTCAGCTGAAGGTTTTGCCAATAGTTGTGCTTTTACTACTAGACTCCCACATTGCAGCCGTTTCCATGCCCGCAATGTTCCTTTATTGTCATCCCATTCAACGACACTTTGTTCACTGAATAAATCCGGCTGCTGCTGTACCAATTGTTCAATATCCAATGGACAAGCCAGCAGAATGCGAGCATCGGGATCCCTGCTATTTTGCAATAGCGAAGGCGCCACCAGCCAGGATTCACCGGATAACTTTTCTTCATAATCAATCATCGCACCCAGACCATTAGCCAATTGAAAACGACTATGCTTATCCCGGTTTTTGGCTATTCTGTCAGGGAAACCGTAAACCAATAACATTGCAGCTGATCCACTGGCTGGCTCTCCAAAAGTCTCTCCCATATTTCTGGCTAGCTGTTTTGCCCGGCGTAACCACTGAGTCTGGCGCTGCTCAACCCAATAAGTGATATCCGGCTGACCATCACGAGGCGGTTCTTCCAGAATCGCTGTCAGTACAGCGGCGGTTGCCAACGCATCGGTTCCCTGTTCCAAACCGGCACATAATATCGCGGCAAGGCGCGGATCACTGCCAGACTCCGCCATTTTCCTGCCTCTGGACGTCAACTGATTGTGATGGCTTACCGCACCTAATTGTAATAAAAGCGATTTGGCTACCCCCAGCGACGCCACAGGAGGCATATCCAGCCAGTGTAATTGGGAAGTGTCACGACATCCCCATTGCAATAAGGAGAGCCATAAGCTACTGAGATCAGCATTCAAGATTTCAGGATCACTGTGCTCTGCTGCTCTTTCTGCCTGTTCCTGACTGAACAGATGCCAGCAAATTCCGGCTTCCAACCGCCCTGCGCGGCCAGCCCGTTGTGTCATAGAAGCCTGACTAATACGTTGAGTGATCAAGCGGGTTAGTCCATTTCTGGGTTCAAAACGTGTTGTACGCTCAAGGCCGCTATCAACCACCAACCGGATACCTTCAATCGTCAGGCTGGTTTCCGCAATGTTAGTCGCCAGAACGACTTTACGGCGTCCAAACGGTGAAGGTTCGATAGCTTTTTGCTGTTCAACCAACGACAAAGCACCATATAACGGACAAAGATCGGTATCGGCAGAAACTTTTCCTTTAAGCAGTCCAAATATCCGTTGAATTTCTCCACTCCCCGGCAGAAACAACAGCACAGAACCGTGCTCTTGCTGGAGTAACCGTAATACAACAGTGGCGACACTCTGTTCAAAAGGTTGGTGAGTAGGTAAGGGATGATAATTTCTGGTGACAGGAAAGCTGCGCCCTTCAGAAATAATCACCGGCGCATCAGGTAATAAAGAAGAGAGCCGCTGATTATCCAACGTAGCCGACATGATCAAAATCCGCAGATCATCCCGCAACCCTGCCTGTACATCCAGCAACAATGCCAGTGCTAAATCAGCCTGTAAGCTACGCTCATGGAATTCATCCAGAATCACCAGTGAAACACCTTCCAGCATCGGATCTTGCTGTAACATCCGGGTTAAAATACCTTCTGTTACCACTTCAAGACGGGTAGCCGTGCTCACTTTCGTTTCTGAGCGTATTCGATAACCCACGGTTTGGCCGGTATTTTCATTCAGTTGAACCGCAAGACGATTGGCAACGCTGCGAGCGGCAATCCGCCGTGGTTCTAACATAATGATACGCCCGGAAAAATCCGCTTTTTTCAGAATTTCCAGTGGTAAACCCGTAGATTTCCCGGCACCGGCTGGGGCATGAAGCAGCACCTGCGGTGAGCTTTTCAGCGCACTCAGGACAGATTCGACAACCTCGTATACAGGCAATAAAGACACAAACACTCCAATTAAAGAAAGTTAACTTTCAACGGCCAACATTGTAGCATTGCCTGTTTCAATCTTATGCCATCAGCCATTAAGGAGTTTTATGGAATTTCATCCCCCCTTACAATCTGCCACTCTCATTCGTCGCTATAAACGCTTCCTGGCTGATGTCATAACACCGAAAGGCGAAACGCTGACCATCCACTGCGCCAACACTGGCGCGATGACCGGCTGTGCGACACCAGGAGATACCATTTGGTATTCCACATCTGACAATCCAAAACGTAAATATCCCAACAGTTGGGAATTGACCGAAACACAGGATGGTCACTGGATTTGTGTCAATACGCTCAGAGCAAACGATTTAGTGGCCGAGGCGATTCAACAAAATGCCATTTCAGAATTTTCTGGATACAAAAAAATCAGCCGGGAAGTAAAATATGGCGAAGAGAACAGCCGGATAGATCTGTTGTTACAGGCAGAACAGCACGTTAACTGCTATATCGAAGTGAAATCAGTGACACTTCTCCAAGAGAATTGTGGCTATTTCCCCGATGCTGTCACTACCCGTGGGCAGAAACACTTACGGGAATTACAACTCATAGCAGAACAAGGGCAAAGGGCCGTTTTATTTTTTGCTGTCTTACATTCAGGCATCAAACAGGTCGCGGCGGCTGCACATATTGATCATAATTATTCATCTCTTTTGGAACAAGCGCGAAACTCTGGGGTCGAAGTTATCTGTTACCAGGCACGCATTACAGAAAAAGAGATGGTTTTAGGCGATAAGTTAACTTTTATACTAAGTAGTTAATTTATTGATTGACCTAACATTTACAGTCAAGTTGTGCAGGATGTAAAGTCATTCAATATGTTTGTCTTCACACCATTGTGAAACTAATGACAGGAACAATTGCCAACCCATGCTCCATCTGCTATTTATAGCGGCCTGTTTTTTTCCCCGCTAGGGGTTCGTTTGATAGTGCGTGTGTTAGGAGAAGTATTATGCAAGAAGGGCAAAAACGTAAAACCTCGTCCTTAAGCATTCTCGCCATCGCTGGGGTAGAACCTTACCAAGAAAAGCCAGGTGAAGAATACATGAACGATGCCCAGTTGGCGCATTTCAAGCTAATTCTTGAAGCATGGCGCAATCAACTCAGGGATGAAGTCGATCGTACTGTATCTCATATGCAAGATGAGGCAGCGAACTTCCCAGACCCAGTTGACCGTGCAGCGCAGGAAGAAGAGTTCAGTCTTGAATTACGTAACCGTGATCGTGAGCGTAAATTGATTAAGAAGATCGAGAAAACACTGAAAAAAGTCGAAGATGACGATTTCGGTTTTTGTGAATCCTGTGGCGTTGAGATAGGCATCCGTCGTTTGGAAGCTCGTCCAACCGCAGATTTGTGTATTGATTGTAAAACCCTGGCTGAAATCCGTGAAAAGCAGATGGCCGGCTAATTAATGGTGCTTTGATACGGTGCCTTAAAGGCACCGTACGAACAACCCCAGCTGATCCCTATATGATAAAACCTGAACGTCCCCGCGCTTATATTGGGCGTTTCGCCCCTTCACCTTCTGGTGATCTTCACTTTGGTTCATTAATCACCGCAATTGGCAGCTATTTGCAAGCCCGAGCTTGTCAGGGAAAGTGGCTGATACGCATTGACGATATTGATCCGCCCAGGGAGGTTCCCGGTGCTGCTAGCCGTATTCTCCACGCACTTGAGCATTATGGGTTACATTGGGATGATGAGATCCTCTATCAATCTCAGCGCCATGAAGCTTACCGCCATATCCTTAATCAGTTGCAACAACAGGGCTTAAGCTATTATTGCACCTGTACCCGTCAACGTATTCAGCAAGTTAATGGTTTTTATGACAAAAACTGTCGTGAATTAAACCTGCCTGTTAATCATGCAGCAATCCGACTAAAACAAAATCACCCGGTTTATGGTTTTCAAGATAAGTTGCAGGGATACCTAAACGCCGATCCTGTCATGGCTGAAGAAGATTTTATTATTCATCGTCGTGATGGTCTATTTGCCTATAATTTAGTGGCCGTTATTGATGATGATTACCAAGGTGTGACTGAGGTAGTCAGAGGCGCTGATTTAATTGAGCCGACTGTCCGCCAAATTGCACTTTATCAGCAATTAAATCTCGAAATACCTGATTACATTCACCTGCCACTGGCTCTGAATAAGGACGGCAACAAACTTTCCAAACAAAATTATGCTCAGCCAATCCCATTGGACGATCCCCGGCCGTTATTGATTGCAGCATTATCTTTCCTTAATCAGCCTGTCATAAAAAACTGGCAAGATCTGCCTCGCGATCAATTGTTGCAAAAAGCAATAGCATGTTGGGAGCTGGACCGAATTCCACGGCAAGGTAAAATATACAGGTAACGTGAATAAAGTTAAGGTTAGTCATAACAACCATTCTCAAAAAATACACAGTAGGCTATGATTAGCTGCTGTTTTTTATTCGTTTTATATGATTAGTTACTTATCGAGGTGTACCATTTTTAACCGAGTAGCAAATTTCTGCCGTAATCTATTGATCCGCGAGGGGAAAATTAACCGCGAACTACAGGCAGCCAGTGAAAGGCCAGTCACCGTATCTGACCATTCTACTCAGGAAGAGTATGTAACTCTTCACTCTAATCACCAAAACCCCCTTCAATCCTCATCCAACGTGAAAACACAAAGGAAGGTTGAACAGGAGGATCTTCATTTGGATTTACCAATAACGGTAATTCCACGGGAGCAGCACAATATTTCCCGCAAAGATATCAGTGAAAATGCCCTGAAAGTGCTTTACCGTTTAAATAAATCCGGCTTTGAAGCTTATCTGGTCGGCGGGGGTGTCCGTGACTTACTACTCGGTACACAACCGAAAGATTTTGATATTGCAACCAATGCAACACCAGAACAGGTTCGTAAGTTATTTCGCAACTGCCGTCTGGTTGGACGCCGCTTCCGTTTAGCCCATATTATGTTTGGCCCGGAAGTGATTGAAGTCGCAACATTCCGTGGACCACACGAACAGACTGATTCTGACGATAAAAATCAGTCACAACAGGCTCAGAGCGGTATGCTGCTGCGGGATAACATCTTCGGTTCAATTGAAGAAGATGCTATGCGCCGTGATTTCACCATTAACAGCCTCTATTACGGTATCAACGATTTCTCTCTGCGTGATTATGCCGGTGGTCTTAATGACCTGGAAACCGGTGTTATCCGCCTGATTGGCGATCCAGAAACCCGTTATCGGGAAGATCCGGTCAGAATGCTGCGTGCAGTTCGTTTCGCCAGCAAGCTGAATATGACCATCAGCGAAGATACCGCCGAGCCTATTTCTCGTCTGGCTTTTCTGCTGAGTAATATTCCGCCAGCCCGTCTGTTTGAAGAGTCGTTAAAACTGTTGCAAACAGGTCAAGGCTACAGCACTTATAAACTTCTGCGCGAATATCGCCTGTTTCAACCGCTATTCCCATTGGTTCAACGCTATTTCACCGAAAATAACGATTCGCCTATGGAACATATGCTCACTCAGGTTTTGAAGAATACCGACTATCGGTTACAAAATGATAAACGGGTTAACCCAGCGTTTCTGTTCGCGGCAATGCTTTGGTATCCATTGGTTGAACATGCGGAAAAGCTGTCTCAGGAAAGTGGTCTGACTTACTACGACTCCTTCGCCCTGGCAATGAATGATATTCTGGACGAACAGTGCCACTCTATCGCCATTCCCAAGCGCCTGACAACCATCATGCGTGATATCTGGCAATTGCAGTTACGTCTGCCACGCCGCCACGGCAGACGGGCAAACAAACTGATGGAACACCCTAAATTCCGTGCCGCCTATGACCTGCTGGAACTGCGTGCCAATGTCGAAAGCCGCAATGAGCTAAAAGAGCTTGCTCACTGGTGGGGAGAATTTCAGCAAGCCAACGCATCACAACAACGGAGTATGATTTCTGCGTTGGGCAGTGATATTGTCCGTCGTCGTACACGGCCACGCCGCCACTATAAATCAAAACTGAGCAGGGACAGCTGATCATCATGACCTGCGTTTATATCGCTGTTGGCAGCAACTTGGCAGAACCAGTGCAACAAGTAAAAAATGCCCTTGCTGCACTAAAAGATTTACCGGAAACAGAGTTTATTGCCAGCTCTTCGTTGTATCGAACCAAACCGATGGGGCCGCAAAATCAGCCTGATTTTCTGAATGTGGCGGTAGCACTGGAAACTACTCTGGCACCGGAAGAGCTGCTCAATCACACGCAGGCGATTGAATTGGCTCAGGGACGAGTAAGAAAAGATGAACGCTGGGGGCCAAGGACACTTGATCTGGATATCATGCTATTTGGCGATCAGGTGATTAATACCGAACGCTTAACGGTACCCCATTACGGACTGAAACAACGCGAATTCATGCTCTACCCGTTGACTGAAATCGCCCCTGACCTGGTATTTCCTGATGGGGAAGCGTTATCTGAAAGACTGAAACATATCCCGGAAAACGGCCTGGTACTCTGGCGGCTGTCACAGCCCTCAGATCCTCATCATTGCAGATAAGGATCTCAGTTCAGTCCGTGGCCGATTTCTGTACATAACAAGAAAAATTGCAGGAGGAAGATAGATAATGAAACCCATTACCATGGCTGATCTGAATCAGCTCAAAAAAGAAAAACGTAAATTCGCCACTATTACCGCTTATGACTCCAGCTTTGCCCATCTGTTTGCCGAACAAGGTATTAATGTCATGCTGGTTGGTGACTCACTGGGTATGGCATTACAAGGGGCTGATACCACCATTCCAGTGACAGTCGAAGATATTGTCTACCACACTCGTTGCGTCCGTGCGGGTGCACCCTATACTTTCCTTATCGCTGATATGCCTTTCATGAGTTACGCCACACCAGAGCAGAGTTGTGAAAACGCCGCCAAACTGATGCGTGCCGGAGCTAACATGGTGAAAATTGAGGGCGGCAGCTGGCTAAACGATACCATTAAAATGCTTACCGAGCGTTCCGTACCGGTTTGCGCTCATTTAGGGCTAACGCCTCAGTCTGTTCATGTTCTTGGGGGTTATAAAGTCCAGGGCCGTGATGAAAAATCGGCTAATCAGTTGATAAAAGATGCGATTACACTGGAACAAGCAGGCATACAATTGCTGGTGCTGGAGTGTGTCCCTGCTGAATTAGCTAAACGTATTACCGATGAACTACACATCCCGGTGATTGGTATTGGTGCCGGTAATGTGACTGACGGACAAGTTTTGGTGATGCATGACGCTCTGGGAATTACCGCCAGACCCCCTAAATTTGCGAAAAACTTCCTTGCAGAAGCAGGGAATATGCGTGATGCCATCCGCCTGTATAAAGAGCAGGTAGAAAGTGGATCCTACCCGGGTAAAGAACACTCATTTAATTAATAAATTACCTTTGTTAGCTCGAAGACTTTGAACACATTAAGGAGTATTAAGCAATGCTGATTGTCGAAACAGTACCGATTCTACGCCGTGAAATCCGCCGCTGGCGTCAGGAAGGGAAACGCATTGCACTAGTGCCAACAATGGGTAACCTGCATGACGGCCATATGACATTAGTTGATGAGGCCAAAGGGCAGGCAGATATTGTCATCGTCAGTATCTTCGTTAACCCGATGCAGTTTAATCGTCAGGATGATCTGGCAAAGTATCCGCGTACCTTACAAAAAGATTGCGAGAAACTTCACCAACATGGTGTCGATCTCATCTTTGCCCCTTCCGATAAAGAAATATACCCTAATGGTATGGAACATCAGACGTATGTTGAAGTCCCTGAACTTTCTACCATACTGGAAGGTGCCAGCCGTCCTAGTCATTTCCGTGGTGTTTCAACCGTGGTGAGCAAACTGTTCAACCTAGTGCAACCGGATTTAACCTATTTTGGCGAGAAAGATTTTCAACAATTACAACTTATCCGCAAGATGATTGCTGATCTGGCTTATGATATTACTTTGATTTCAGTGCCGACAGTACGCGATAAAAATGGCCTGGCGCTGAGTTCGCGTAATAGCAATTTAACAGCCGATGAACATAGAATTGCGCCAGAACTTAGCAAGATCATGAAATCTATCGCTGAAAAAATGGCGCAGGGTGAACGCCACACGGAACCATTGCTCACTCAAGCTTCCGAACAGTTACGTGAAGCGGGCTTTATGCCTGATGAGTTGTTTATCCGTGATGCCGAAACCCTGGCACCGTTGAATACCGAAAGCAAAAAAGCGGTTATTCTAATGGCCGCTTGGTTAGGGCAAACCCGATTGATCGATAATCAGCAGGTCGATTTAACTCAATAATAGTCTGTTCTGTCAGGCGTTATTGGTGCAGAAAAATAAAACAACAGGTTCTAAGTTGTCATTGAATCAGGAGAAAACCATGTTGCGCACTATGCTACAAGGGAAATTGCACCGGGTGAAAGTCACTCAGGCAGATCTGCATTATGAAGGTTCCTGTGCAATTGATCAGAACTTTATGGATGCAGCCGGTATTCTGGAATATGAAGCCATTGATATCTATAACGTGGATAACGGCGAACGTTTTTCCACTTATGCTATCGCCGCTGAACGTGGTTCTAGAATCATTTCAGTCAACGGAGCAGCGGCTCACCGTGCTGAGGTCGGTCATAAGTTAATTATCTGCTCATATATACAAATTTCTGACGAAGATGCCCGTCATCATAAGCCTAATATGGCTTACTTTGACGGTGACAATATTATGAGCCGTATTGCTAAAGCCGTTCCGGTTCAAGTGGCCTGAGTACAAACCACATGATCAATAATGGGTAGGTTGTGAAGACACTATAAATAAACTTCCCCTACCCATCACCACCACTTAATCACAAAATAATCTACAAATTAAGTCCTCAATCCCCGCCCTGTTTCAATCAAATACCAGGCGACAAGATAAAAAACCATAATAAACGCAGTCAAAACACCCAACGTTATTGTTAAAGAAACATCGGTAATTCCCAGAAAACCATAACGGAAACCACTAATCATATAAACTATCGGGTTCAGTTTGGAAACAGCTTGCCAAAATGGTGGTAATAATGTCAGCGAATAAAACACCCCGCCAAGATAAGTCAGAGGCGTTAATACGAAGGTAGGAATAATACTGATATCATCAAATGTCTTAGCGAAAATCGAATTCAGCAATCCCCCCAGCGAGAACAGAATTGATGTCATCAGCAAAGTGACAACAATCATCCACCACGCATGAATATGAAGCGGAACAAAAAACAGAGAAACCAGTGTCACCAGAATACCGACGCAGACACCACGGGCAACACCGCCACCCACAAAACCGGCAATAACGATGTGTGTCGGAACCGGTGCTACCAGTAGTTCCTCAATACTGCGCTGGAATTTCGCCCCAAAGAAAGAAGAAGAAACATTGGCATAAGAGTTAGTAATCACCGCCATCATAATCAGGCCAGGGACAATAAACTGCATATAATCCACACCGCCCATTTTGCCAATCCGCGAACCGATTAAACTACCGAAAATAACAAAATAGAGTGACATGGTGATAACCGGTGGTAATAAAGTCTGTACCCAGATACGACCAAAACGGGTAATTTCTTTAATCCAGAGTGTTTTTAGTGCCACCCAGTACAACTGAATCATTTACGGTCTCCTTGCTTGTTGTTCACCAAACTGACAAACAACTCTTCCAGACGGTTCGCTTTATTACGCATACTCGGGATCTGAATACCCTGAGCATTTAACTGGGTAAACACACCATTTAACCCCTGTTCACGCTGAACATCGACTTCCAGAGTCGATGTGTCTATCACCCGGTAATTATATCCGGCAAGTTCCGGTGCTGGACTTTTCGTTGCCAAATCGAAGAAAAACGTTTCAGATTCCACCTGACTGAGTAAACTTTTCATACTGGTGTTTTCCACCAGTTCACCATGCTGAATAATACCAATATTGCGGCACAGCATTTCGGCTTCTTCCAGATAATGCGTAGTCAGAATGATCGTTGTTCCCTGCACATTCAATTGTTTCAAAAAACTCCACATAGAGCGGCGAAGTTCAATATCAACCCCGGCTGTCGGCTCATCAAGGATTAATAATTTAGGCTGATGCATCAAAGCTCGTACAATCATCAGGCGCCGTTTCATACCACCAGACAAACGAATCGCCCGTTGATCGCGTTTTTCCCACAGATCTAATTGTGAAAGATACGTTTTTGCTCTGGCTTGAGCCACTTTTCGCGGTACACCGTAGTAACCGGCCTGATTGAGAACAATCTGCAACACCGTCTCAAACGGGTTAAAGTTAAACTCCTGCGGAACAAGGCCTAACTGGCGTTTGGCGTTCACAATATCCGTATCAATATCGTAGCCAAACACCTTAACCTTACCGCTGCTTTTGTTTACCAGAGAACTGATAATGCCGATTGTGGTGGACTTCCCTGCACCGTTCGGACCCAATAACGCGTAGAAATCTCCTACTTCCACATTTAGGTCAATCCCACACAGCGCCTTAACATCACCCGCATAGGTCTTGGTGAGCTGCGTCAACTCCAATGCATAAGTCATAAATTAAAAAACACCTTATTATCTGGCCGCCTTTGCGTGCAATATGAAAATATAATGCCTCTTTCCTACCTGGTTTTCTTTGCAAAAACAGTAGAAAGATGAAAAACAAACAGCAACAAAATATTAAAATTTCAATTGATGTTGTATATGATTCTATCTTAAATAAACACTATCAGGCTATTCACCATGATGAAAAAAATAGAAGATTTGCTTGCCAATAACAAGCAGTGGTCAGAATCGGTTAACGAAGAAAATCCAAAATTTTTCAAAGAATTAGCAAAAACACAGAAACCCCATTTCTTGTGGATTGGTTGTTCAGACAGCAGAGTACCCGCAGAAAAACTGATTGATGCCGCTCCCGGTGACTTGTTTGTTCACCGAAATGTGGCAAACCTGGTTATTCATACTGACTTAAATTGTCTTTCTGTCATTCAATACGCAGTAGACGTACTGGAAGTTGAACATATTATTATCTGCGGCCATTACGGTTGTGGTGGTATCGAAGCCGCAATTGACGGCACTGAGCTGGGATTGATTAACAACTGGCTGCTGCATATCCGCGATCTCTGGTATAAACATAGCTCTATGCTGGGTGAATTACCGCCCAATGAGCGTCTGAACCGTCTGTGTGAAATCAATGTTGTCGAGCAAGTCTATAACCTTGGTCACTCAACTATTATGCAAGCAGCATGGAAACGGGGACAGAAAGTGATGATCCACGGCTGGGTTTACGGTATCCATAATGGTCAATTGCAAGATCTGGAAGTCACCGCCGACAGTCGGGAAAAACTGGAACTTGCCTATCGCCAGACCGTGTCCAAGCTGACGAATAAGAAGTAAGTTTTCAGGTAACTAACAAAATACGCTGTAGAAGTAGAAAAGGTTATATTTAACCTCTGCTACAGCGTAATTAAGAGAAGATTAATACAGATTTTCATTTCAAAAAATAAAAACAGCAACCCGAAAGTTACCGTTTTCAAATTCCGTAAAAATCACTCTTCCAACAAAATCACATGGCCGATATAAGGCAGATGGCGATAATGTTGCGCATAATCGATACCGTAACCCACAACAAATTTATCTTCAATTGAGTAACCAATCCATTCAACCGGCACATCAACTTCACGGCGAGAAGGTTTATCAAGCAGAGTACAAATCGCCAGTGATTTTGGCTCACGCAGTGCCAAAATTTCACGCACTTTATTCAGCGTGTTACCTGAATCAATAATATCTTCCACAAGCAGGACATGCTTACCGCGA
The DNA here is from genome assembly GCF_042879375.1 of Photorhabdus sp. RM323S. Lineage (NCBI taxonomy): Bacteria > Pseudomonadati > Pseudomonadota > Gammaproteobacteria > Enterobacterales > Morganellaceae > Photorhabdus > Photorhabdus sp. RM323S. The sequence continues at coordinate 84,574 of NZ_JBHFKZ010000005.1, read as the reverse complement.
ATATCTTCATCCAAATCTTTCAGAATTTTCACATCGCGGGTGGAATTCATACCGCTGCCATAACTGGAAGCTGTCATAAAATCCACTTCATGAGGAACCTGAATTTCACGGCACAAATCAGCCATAAAAATAAATGAACCTCTCAGTAACCCGACCAGAACCAGCTCATTGCCGCTGTCACGATAGTGTTCAGTGATCTGTTTTCCCAACTCAGCAATGCGTTGCTTAACCTCCTGTTCGGAGAGCATAACTTCTACAGTGTGTTTCATTATAAATATAACCAATTGTTTTTAAAAATAATAATCATGATAAAGCGCGGTGAAAATCATGATTATTAGTATGCCGATTGATACTCCGTTCTTTTGAACGGATAAGATACAGCTAACCAACAAATCGTTCTAGTGACTCTAATATCTTGCGTTTCTGTCCACGTTTCATCGTCGGGGAACATTTAACCGCCTTATAAACTTCACTCATACAATAATCAGCGACTTTACCCTTAACAATATTATGATAATCAGTGCTGATCCTTCCCTTAATATCGTTAATATCAAATGCCGCATGAGCATCTATACAATTAATAAACGAATCCCATTGCAAAAACTTATGATCTTTCTGAGGCAGATCGACTTGACATCGAAGAAGCTCCTGCCGTAATTGGATAAATTCGCTAATTTTAGAATTAATTATCAGAACAAGCAGCGGCTCACAGCAGCAAACCAACAGATATTTTAACTTTGGCGGCGTTGTAAAAGGGCAGTGAAGATAAAGAACATCTCCTATAGCCAAACTCTGTCGGACTAAAAAATCTGCCCTAAAAGATGCAGGAAATCTGTCACCAAGATTAGTCATCAGCTACTCAGCAGAAGTCAGATAAGCAACTAATTTGTCACCATCTTTGCAACTGGCCGCGATCACTTCCAATGGAATCTCACCATTCTGGTCAGCAGCCATCCAAACGCTATCATGACTGATATCACGTATTTCTTTAAAAGAAAGATTTCCATACTTCTCAATTGCTTCATTTATACAATCAATATCTGAATCACTGAATACATCCTCAACGAAATTACGTAAAGCACGTACTTGATGATTTCCATTACTGCCTTCTACTGACAGAGATGACCGAATAACATCAACGTCACACCCATTCGGGATAAAACGTCCATCACCTCTAGCTATCTTTATAATATCGTAAACATTTTCTGCGACAGGACCATCTTTCATCGCAAGATAATTGTCACCAGTAATAAGCCGGCCATAACGCTCTAAATGGAGTCTGTCAGCAAAATACAAAATTTTACCCACATGATAAATGTCAGAGATTGGCGCTGTAGAGGCAACGTACAGAATAGCCTCTATAGCCTTTTCTGAATCAAACCTTACACTAAGCATCTCGGCACCTTCATTTAAACAGGACAAATAACATACAAAAATCTGCGTCTATTTTAGTGCCTATAGCAATCACTGTACAACGCTTTGTGGTGTTCTATTGGTGCTTATCGAATATCAATTAGATACAGAAATATCATTTTTTTCTGATATATACCCGTAATCATTGAAGATGCTTGATTTTATACGAAATGGAGATCATTATTCTCGCTATGAAAATATTTATCACGTCAGAACAAAAAATCAAACTTGAACGTCTTCACGACACCACTCGTGATGGGCAAAGCCCCATTGCCACCTGATAACCCGTCTTACCATGTGTATGTGGATGAAACCAGCAAGTTGCTTCCGGTTGTTCAAGGGTAAAAATCACCGTTATGACCCCAAGTTTTAGTCACCGATCCCGCCCGCAAACGGGATTGTCCCGCTTTGATTTCAATCGCAATTTTACCTGCCGCATCAGGCTCTAGTTGTGGAGGGATCGGTAGTGCAGGATAGGATTCAGCCAAGGAGAAACGGCTCCATACAGGCAACATGCCGGATACACCAATCACAGCGCTTAATTTAATAAAATCACGTCGTTGCATATTCATTTCCTGATTAAACAATAAAAAAACCACACATAGCAGCAACGTAAAGGTTACCCTTACAGGAAGGTCAAGTGATGGGAATGTGATTTAAATCGATCTTTACAATAATTCACAAAAATAAATTTTACCGGACAAAGATATTAATATGTTAACGTAACCTGACATGGATTCATTATTATAATACAAATGCGAAAATTAGCCTTATTGACTTACCTATTAGTTCTTTTCGGTTTTTCCCACCCCGCAAAAGCACTGACAGAAAATGAAGCCGAAGATCTGGCAGATCTGACGGCGGTGTTTATCTATCTGAAATATGACTGTGGTTACAGCCAAATCCCTGACCGGGAAATTAAGCGGGCCATTATCTATTTCGCTCAACGTAATAAGTGGGATTTGACCAATTACAACAGCCAATTGATGGATAGACTCAATGAAGAAAGCTACCAGGATCTGAAAGGTATTTATCTATCCAATGCGATAAAGTGCCATGCTCTCGCCAGAGATTCGTTGAGCTTATTTGCTTACGTTAAATAGTCCGGCTCCTGATACCTCTTAAAGGGTAAATTTCACCGTGCAACTGTGAGAATTGTTGGCTATTATGTGAACCCAATTTTCACGGCCGCCACAGTGGAGGAAAGCCGGGTCATGTCACAAAAAGAAACTTGGTACGAAACCCTGCACGCCAATTTTGGTCAGTATTTTTCGGTCGATAAAGTGCTTTATCACGATAAAACTGAGCATCAGGATTTGATCATCTTTGAAAATGCGGAGTTTGGCCGCATCATGGCGCTGGATGGCACAGTACAAACGACTGAACGTGATGAATTTATCTACCACGAAATGATGGCTCATGTTCCTCTATTCGCCCACGGGAACGCCAAACGAGTGCTGATTATCGGCGGTGGTGATGGCGGTATGCTACGCGAAGTCTGTCGTCATCAATACCTTGAAAGCATTACGATGGTTGAAATTGATGCTGGCGTAGTTGAATTCTGCTGCCAATATCTGCCTAACCATCATGCCGGCGCTTATGATGATCCGCGCTTCAACCTAGTCATTGACGATGGTGTTAATTTCGTTAGCACAACCGATCAGAAATTCGATGTCATTATCTCTGACTGCACTGATCCAATCGGACCTGGTGAAGGATTATTCACATCGGAATTCTATCAAGGTTGCCGGCGCTGTCTGAATGACAATGGCGTTTTTGTTGCCCAAAATGGTGTCTGTTTCCTGCAACAAGATGAAGCTGTCACCAGCCATAAAAAACTAAGCAACTATTTCGCTGACAGCAGTTTCTATCAGGCTGCTATTCCAACCTATTACGGCGGAATAATGACCTTTGCCTGGGCAAGTCAGAACCGGGTATTACGTCATGTGGATCTGGCAACACTGCAACAGCGCTTTGATACCGCAGGCTTCACCTGCCGCTACTACAACCCAGCCGTTCACGCAGGTAGCTTTGCCTTACCGCAATATCTGCTGGATGCACTATCCGTAAACCCATAATCACCTATTAGCCAGGAGGTGGAATAAATTGCACAAGCTGAAATTGCACGGCTTTAATAACCTGACAAAAAGCCTGAGTTTTTGTATTTACGATATCTGTTACGCAAAAAGCCAAGCCGATCGGGATAGTTATATCGCTTACATTGACGAACAATATAACGCCAACCGTTTAACGGAAATTCTCAGCGAAACCTGTTCGATCATTGGTGCAAATATTCTGAATATTGCTCGCCAGGACTATGAACCTCAAGGGGCAAGCGTCACTATTCTCGTCAGCGAAGAGCCAATGGACCCAAAAGATGTGGACAATACTGAAAATCCCGGCCCGTTACCCGATTCCGTTGTCGCCCATTTGGATAAAAGCCACATCTGCGTTCACACTTATCCAGAGAGCCATCCGGACGGTGACATATGCACTTTCCGGGCTGATATTGAAGTATCAACCTGCGGTGTTATTTCACCTCTCAAAGCGCTGAACTATCTGATCCACGAATTGGAATCGGATATTGTCACGATGGATTATCGCGTGCGTGGTTTCACAAGAGATGTGAATGGCGTGAAGCACTATATCGATCACGAAATCAGTTCTATTCAGAATTATATGACCGAAGAGGTACAATCTCAGTATTACATGATGGATGTCAATATTTATCAGGAAAATTTATTTCATACAAAAATGATGCAAAAAAGATTTGACCTGAATGATTATCTATTTAATGCCACACCAGAGCAACTGAGTGAAACTGAGAAGCAGGAAATTACCCATCTCTTGAAAAAAGAGATACAAGAAATTTATTACGGACGTAATTTACCAGACATTTAAATTTCACTCATTTATATATATTTATATTTAGCTGGCAGATGCCCATATTTTCAGATATCTGCCAGATCAATTTTTAGCGGTTATATTTTCTCTTCCACAACAGCTAAATTAATTATATTAATAGATTATCCTCATTACACACCTAATGCCGCACTCGTTGTAATTTCAGCACCGTAAATGGCTTTAAGATAATCAAGAGCTGCCTCCTGATCGACACCGGGCAAGACACACACAGCATCTGACAAGACCTTGATTCGATAACCGCGTATAAACGCGCCATAGGCGGTATGCCTGACACAACAATGAGTATGTTGGCCCGTTAATACAACCTCCGTTACGCCATATTCTTTAAAAATATCTTCCAGATCGGTGCCATCGAAAGCCCCATAAAATCGCTTGGGTGAAACAATTTCACGATCTGCCCCAATTGGAGCCAGTGCCTCAATAACATTAGCGCCCGGTGTTCCGGCTATTGCATGCCTGCCCCAAATATCCATTTCCCGATCACTCGCTCTATGAGCATCATTCGCATAAACCACCAGCCACCCCGGTTGGTGCCGGGCATGATCAATCAACCGTTTGATTACCGGTACGATCTTCATCGCATCCGCCTCATTAGCCAGCGCTCCTGTGACAAAATCGCTCAGCATGTCGACTACGATCAACGCTTTCATTAGTTTTGCCCTTTAAATGAATTCTTAAAAAACAATTACTGTGACTTACTCCCACCACTCAGTTACAGACAATTTTGACAAGATTTTCTTATGATTAATAATAGTTCATGAAACCAAGCTGGTCAGTTTTTTAGCTATTCCATTAGCTAACAACAATGTCAGTAACCTCTACTATACTTGACACATAACATTGTAGGGTTATTATAACCCTATCAAGATAAAACAAGAAAACCGGAGGATGGATAGCAGAAACGCGATAGCAATGATAGAAGCTGACGGATGGTATTTGGTGAGGGTTAAAGGTAGTCATCATCAATTCAAACATCCAACCAAGAAAGGATTGGTAACGGTAAAACACCTACAAAAGGACATACCTTTACCAACATTGAAAAGTATCAAGAAACAATCGGGACTTTGAGTCCACTTTTCGGAGGTGTAAATGTTATATCCAGTTGCTATTGATAAAGGTCATTCATCCTTCGGCGTCCGTGTCCCTGATATCCCAGGTTGCTTTTCTGGTGGGGACAATTTCACAGATGCAATAGAAAGCGTCCGAGAAGCAATTGAAGCGCATATCGAATTGCTAATTGATGATAATGAAGCAGTACCAGAAGCGACAAACGTAGAAAACTACCTAACAGATCCTGAATATACGGGAGCAATATGGGCATTAGTTGATGTGGATATTACTCAGTTAATGGGAAAATCAGAGAAAATCAACGTAACTCTTCCATCATTACTGATCCGCCGTATTGATCAATTCGTCACAAGCCATCCAGAATACAAGAGTCGCTCTGGCTTTCTATCACATATAGCGGCAGAAAAAGTTATTGGCAGAGTCAAAATATAATATCTCTGAGGTGTCAAGTTATTAATAATAAGCTAGCTTTTTTCTAATAAAACACCATCACAATAGTTTCTTCAAATCATCACTGCCCCGAATAAAATAGTTTATTCAGGGCAGTTTAATAACACGGTGATTATTTCGATGGGGTCAGAGAAAAGGTCAATGTCTCTAACGGCTGAAGGGTAAGCAGCACCGTTTTATTGATAAACTTCGGCACCAAGTTGTTTTCGCCATAGTCTATCTTAACGTCATATACCGAAGGCTGATCATGAGGCAATTCGAGATCGCTTTGCAGATCCAGATAATATTGTTTCACTTCATTAGCAGGATTGCGCAAAGTAATAATTGATTTTTCCGGACTCCAGGCTCCCCAACCATACACCTCTAGCTCGGTGGGATCTTTACCAATCCAATGGGTATCAAACAGCACATCTTTATTTTTCTCTGACCATTTCGCCGCGTTTGCCAGCGTATCCCAATCCTCTGTGGTCAACAATTCAGGCGTAACATACATCTCCTGTAACTGAGTACCGCTACCAAAATAGCTCCAAACCTGATCGGCAAAATCTTTAGGTGACTGTTTATCCAAATGCTTAGCCTGTTTAGCATAAACAATGCCATGCAGCATCAACGAATTCAGTGGGAATAACGGCCCCTTTCTTACGACATTACGATAAGTTTCCACATCACGATAGGTAAGCCACTGCTGCACTTTGGAACCTGTACCGTGAAACCCCACATCATAGCCACCACGCCAAATAGAATCGGCGAAAAATAGCCAGGAAGGCGTGGCTTTGGTGCCTGTGGTCAAGTTGATAAACAGATCATTTCCGGTACTGCGCATATCTTCAATAAGATGGATAGCGGCATCAAAATCACTGGTGAATGCACTTCCTTTAATCACACGATCAGCATTGCCGGTGCCATCTAGCTTAAACATGGACACATTTTGTTGTTGAATCAGATTGAGCACCCGGTTATGAAAATTGGCGTAGTAATTAGGGCCTGAAAGCGCAAATCTGCCATCTATCACTTCATAGCCAAACTCCTCCGCATGAGAAACACGTTGCTCACCGGGCTTACCATAACCGCCCCAAGGAGAAAGCCAAATACCTAAACGAGCACGATATTGATCTGCTTCCTGTTTAAGATTTTTGAACTCATGGGGAAATGCCTGACTAAAACCCCAATCTCCTTTGAGGTTATCCCAGCCATCATCAAACAGATAACCACCCAACTTCACACCGCGCTTAGTCACCAACTCCTGCCCAAACTGTTTGATACGAGTCAACGACTCTTGTTCGGTATAAGGCGTGAAGTAACCAATATCGTACCAAGAGTTGTAATGTAGGTAAGGACTATATTTACGCGAACGAGTATTGTTCAAAAACTCATTGACGTTGCGCCGCAATTGTCCTTCCTGATAAACACCAACATACGTCTTATAACTTAACGTTTTCCCCGGCTCTAACGGGATAGAGAGCGCAATTTTTTGCGAAGCGCTCCCTTTATAAGCCTCAGTGGTAATCAATGGATTACCGGGAACAATAAAGAAGCTATCGCTGATAATCGGTGAACTGGCGATAGACCCGTGAACAAAAGGGATTTTAGTACGAAATGGCATCAACGAGACAGCGCTGAGTTCCAACGCATTTTCCTGCGGTGTAATAGTGATTTCAAACGAGCCGTACTTATCTTTATCCTCCGCAGTAATGATATTTCTTACCTGAATGTCGCCATGTTTCAGGGAGACAACAATACGATTGTTTTTTTTGCTGATATCAGTAATCTGAAAATCTTTAGCCGCGAGCTTCTCTCCTGATTTCAACGTGATTTCAAACAGATTGTCAGTAATGATTTGATCGTGGTTTTTCGGATTTTCAAATTTTAGTTGCGTCACTTTACCGTGTTCGTCGCTAACAGTTACACGGTAATTGTCACCCTCCAATCGCCAGTTATCTGCCCAGACTGGAGCACTATACAACACGGAACTAGCTAATAAACTTAACGTAATTTTATTTAACGTTCTTATTTTCACAGCAGTTTCCTTATAGTCAGAATGAAAAAACAGAACCGTCACGAATACAGCTTACCTGCACTGCCACAAATCCGGATCTTCTCTTCTACTACTGCCTGCATAGCCTGTTTTCCCGGCACGATATATTTACGTGGATCATTCGCATCTGGATGCTGGATGAAATAACGCTTTACCGCATCAGCAAAAGCAATTTTCAGATCAGTCGCCACATTGACTTTACATACACCAAGACCAATCGCCTGCTGTATCATCACTTCAGGAATACCCGATGCGCCATGCAGCACCAACGGAATATCCACCTGTTCACAGATTGCTGCTAACCGATCAAAATCCAGATGCGGTTCACCATGATACAAACCATGCGCAGAACCAATCGCTACCGCCAGAGAATCAATACCGGTACGGGCAACAAAGGCTTTCGCTGCCAGCGGATCGGTAAAGAAACTATCGGCACTGGAGACCTGTAAATCATCTTCCTGCCCCCCTAACCGCCCCAATTCCGCCTCAACGCTAACATCGTAACGATGGCAAAATCGTACCACCTCTGCCACCTTACGAATATTCTCCTCAAAGGGTAAATGCGAGCCATCAATCATCACTGAACGTACACCTGAGGTCACTTTATGGCTGATATCCTCTAACTCCTCATGATGATCGAGATGCAACGCCAGCGGCAAATTGTGGCGGCGAGCGGCATCCTGACAAATTGACACTAGATAGTCAGTCCCCGCATAACTGAAAGTACTCGGCGTACCTGCCAAAATAACCGGTGATGCCAAGCGAGCAGCGGTTTCCGCTACCACCTGGATAGTTTCCAGATTATGGACGTTAAAAGCAGGAACCGCATAACCTTCACGCAGAGCCTTTTTCAGCATTTGACGACTGGAAATCAGGTACATATAAGCTCCTTAAATGCCATCCAGATTCAGGCTGTCATATCGCCGTTTCTGTTGTTCATGCCACAGGCTGGTCAATCCCCGCCGCCCACATTCCAGCGCCATATCACGAAAGGTTTCCAGCGCCATACCTTCACGGTCCAGCATCATTTCTACCACCAACTGCATATTAGTCCCGGTGATAACTTCATAACGTGGATTGGCTATCGCCAATTGTGCCGCCTGCCGAAACGGTGATCCCCCCAGCAAATCACTGAGAATAATCACACCATCACCACTATCACAGGCGGAGCAAGCCGCCTCCAGCAACACCAATAATTTCTCAGTGCTGATCCCCTCAGGAAAATCGACAGCACAACACTGGGGCTGCTGCCCTACGACCTGTTCCACCGCCTGCAACAAACCACTGGCGAAATGCCCATGACCGGTGATTACAATACCTAACATGCCATCTCCTCAGTGCGCTTGTTAAAGAAAACCAACAAATTTACCCACAATGCCGATCACCACCGTCAAACCAATCAACTTGACCGGCGAAAACCCTTTTTTCATCAGCCAAAACACCAGCAGGGTAAAACATAACGGCAATAAATTAGGCATCAGTTTATCCAGTACATCCTTTTGCAACGCCACACTGGCTTTACCGGCGTTGACCACCACCGGTGTTGAGAGATGAACATAGGAAGCCACTAATGCCCCGATCACCGTCATTCCCACGATTGATGCCGCGTGGGAGATCTTTTTGGTATGTTTTTTTAACAATACCAACGCACTGGTTCCGGTACGATAACCATAATGTGCCAGACCAAAACGCAAGCCAAAATGTACGATATTAAACAGCAACAGAAATACGAGGGGGCCAAACAAACTGCCCTGTAGCGCCAGAGATGCCCCAATCCCAGCGCAGATGGGTAACAGCGTCAGCCAGAACAACGCATCACCAATCCCGCCCAGCGGCCCCATCAACGCGACTTTCACGGCACGGATAGTAGAAATTTTCTCTTTATTCCGTTCCATTGCCAGCACCAACCCGGACAGGAAGGTGACATCAAACGGATGCACATTGATAAATTCCATGTGCATCTTCATAGAATTCGCCAGATCTTGCGGATCTTTATGGATCTTACGCAGCCCAGGGATCAAGGTGTACAACCAGCCTCCTGCCTGCATACGCTCATAGTTAAATGATGCCTGTAACAACAGGGAGCGCCACGCCATACGATTCAGATCGCGGTTAGTCAGATCTTCACCTGGCGTACTGTCCTGATAGTCATCCTGCTCAACCTGACTGGTTGCCAGTGCCTGCGCCATCCTTTTCTCAGCTTTAGCTGCCATAGCAGCATCGGTGTCGTTAAATGCCATCTTCCATCTCCTGAGACTGGGTGGTAGGTGCGCCGCGTTCAGCTGTATCTTCTATACGGGAACGGTTAAAAAAATCGATTAATGCGATCGCCAATGCGCCAAGTGCTACAGCGATAATCGGCATATTAAGGAACGTGACCGAAATAAAGCCCAGAATGAAATAGGCTATATAGGTCTTTTTCATCATGATTTTCATCAGCATGGAAAAACCGATGGCAGGCATCATTCCGCCGGCAACAGCCAATCCATCCAACAACCACTGCGGCGCTTTCTGCACCATGACGCTGGCGGCATCGGCACCAAAATAGACGGGCAAAAACGCCACAATAAAGTAGAAGCAAAACAGAATGGTGATGCCCAGATAGTTCACACGTTCTACACCGCGCCAATTCAGCTTTTTCACCATCTGATCGCATTTATGCATCATGGGTGAGAACAGAGTAAACAGCAGAGTAATACAGCCTTGTACCGCAATGGAAAATGGCACCGCTATACCAATCGCCACTTTAGGATCAGCCTGAGTCAAAATAGCAAATGCGGTGCCAATCACCCCGCCAATCACCACATTTGGCGGTTGAGCGCCAGCTAGTGGCACCATTCCCATCCAGACCAGCTCCAGAGTCCCCCCCACCAACAAACCCGTCTGTACATCCCCTAAAATCAACCCGACCAGCGGGCCAATCACCACAGGGCGGTGAAAATGGGTCAATCCATCAAACAGATCCACTCCCGCCAACCCGGCCAGTAATCCAATCAATATCGCATCAATCAGCATAACTCACCTCTTTAGAACAACAGTTTATCGATAAGCTCTCCCGCTTCATCCGGTACCCGCCGTATCTCGCAGGTAACACCCAGTTGCTCTAGTTCACGAAACACCACTACGTCACTATCATCAACCGAAACAGTCTTATGGATCTGGCGCTTACCTTCAGCAAAATGCATATTGCCCACGTTAACAAATCGGATCGGCACTCCACCCTTTACCAACGTCAGTACATCTTGCGGTGTTTTACAGACGATAAAAATTTTCTGGCGTTCAGCCGCTTTATGAATCACATCAATGGTTTTTTGCAGAGTGAAATAACGGGTCTGAATCCCATCGGAAACCACCATATCCATCAGGTTTTGCTGCATCAAATCACCGGCAACTTGATCGTTAGCCACCAATACCAAATTGGCCCCCAGTGAATTGGTCCAGGTCACACCTACCTGACCATGCACCAACCGGTTATCAATTCGGGTCATTAAAATATTCGGTATCGACATAATCACTCCTGCTTACATGCTGTTCTTTGTGAATAAGATGGGAGATAAGGATAAATTTCCACTCCCTTCACTACACGGTTGACCTCCCCTGTTGGGCATGGATTGTCCGGCGCTATACCCAACGCCAGCGAGGTTTCAAACGCTAACATCTGCAAAAACATCAGATAGGGAAAAAGCAGCCAGATATCATCTTGTTCACTGTTAATCGCCGTAAATCCTTCCCCCGGCGTGCCACTCAGTGCAACAACCTGACGTGCCAGACCGTCGTGATTCAGCTCATGCCACAAATCGAGATCATAACAACGACGATACTTATCAGCGGAAAGCATCATGACCACCAGCGTATCGCGTTCGATCATAAACTTCGGCCCATGACGTACTCCCATCGACGAATCGTAACGGGTGGCGATGTACCCCGCAGTCAACTCCAGCATCTTGAGCGCCCCTTCTTCGGCTATACCAGTAAAACAACTGGAGCCCAGACACATCATGCGCTTAAAACCGCTGCGTGCCAGTCGCTTAGTCTGTACCTGCCACTGTCTCCACTCGCGCTCGCACAACGCAGCCATCGCCATCAGTGGCGCACTACTCTGTTCCAGCGTTAACGGCCCTAACAGCAACGCTGTCGCCAGAGTCATACAACTGAAACTGGAAGTCATGGCAAAACTCTGGTCATGAGAACCCTGCGGCATATTCAATGAACAGACATGAGCACGTCCTTCGGCATAAAGTGCCAATGCACCATCAGGATTGCAGGTCAACATCAGGTGATAACAGCGTGGCAGTATCTGATCCGCCAGTTTTATCGCTGCCACGCTCTCCGGACTATTGCCGGATCGCCCGTAGGAAATCAGCAACGTTGAACGTGTTGGATCGAGGTATTGCAAAGGAGAAGGCACAATATCCGTGGTGCTGTACGCGACCACATTCAGCCCACACTGCTCACGCAACCAAGGGGCCAGCGCTCGCCCGACAAACGCGGATGAACCTGCGCCACACAGCACTATCTGTAACGCCGGGTCAGACAACAAAGGCAGCAAAAAGGGCCGCCACAACGCTTCCTCACGTTGCAGGTTTTGATATAACTGACGCCAAAGCGCAGGCTGTTGGTGAATCTCTCTGGCAGTATGTAACGCGTGATGCTCACACAGCCAGGCTTCGGTATAGAAAAACAGCTCATTCATACGAAAGCTCCTTGTGCCTCAGACTCACAAGCCTGAGCATAGCTCAAGAGCACAGAACGAATCTTATCCAACACCCAAGCATGCGGATCATTTGCCAACCTTCCCGCGTTAACTGCCTGCGCCTGTTCTGGCAGGTACTGACTCAATAGTGAAAGGGCAACCGGATGACGGCGCAGATTATCCATCAAAATACTCACTGCCTGTTGTACCTGCGGGTGCGGCCAGTAGTAACGCACGCGATCGCTCAAACTGTATTGACGATCAATAAACTGCTGATGCGGTGTACCTTGGTAATAACGGTTCCAGTATTCCGGCTGTTCAAGCATGACCTGTTCCAGTGTGGCGCACAGATTCGCCGCGGTCTGTTCCCCATTCCATTCACCATCAATTTTATCGAGCGCGAAAAGCGCCTCACGCAGAGCAAAAGTCAAAGCAGGACCGACTTTCAGAATAGCGAAATGATCACGCACCAATTCCCGGTAAGCCTGTGCAGTTTGATAATCGGTAGAATGCGCTTCATAGACCAAGTAAGGCTGAGATTCGATATATTGACTCAGTGCCGCCGCACGTTCCGATTGATAATGTTCGACATTATGGTGATCAAACTCCACACCGGGCTGCACCACTAGCGCAATCACCCGCGGCCATACTTGTTCCAGCCCGGCCAATCGCCAGGCTTGTTGATGTACATTCAATGTTGTGGCCGCTGCCTGAGGTGTTGTGACCTGCATTCCTTCCAACGCTTCTCTAGCGCCGCCCGGTACCGGCACTTCGGTGCCGATCACATAAACCGGTGATTCTCCCCCCACCTGCTGCCAGCAACGTTCAGCCACCTGGCACAAACGAGCCGCACGTACCGCAATTTCATCATCACCAAGCGGTATTGGATCATCGGCGCAAGACATAGAGCAATCGAGGTGGATCTTACGAAATCCTGCGGCCACATAATCATGTATCAACGTTTCAGCCAATTTCATCGCCTCTGCTGCGGAGCGATCCTGCCAGGCGTTCGGCCCAAGATGATCGCCGCCCAGCCAAATACGATCACGCGCTAAACCGATCAGATCAGCTTGTCGCCAAACTGCATCACGGAACTGAGCGGGCTGCATACCGGTATAACCACCAAATTGATTAACCTGATTAGACGTTGCTTCAATCAATATCGGCGTCTTACGCTCTTTAGCGACGCGCAAAGCACTTTCCAATACCCAAGAGTGGGCGGAACAGACCGAATAGATCCCCACCGCTTCACCTGATTTATGGCGACGAATAAGTTGTAATAGTGACTGCATGGTGTCTCCCATGCGGGCAAGAACCCGTTTATCAACTCTTAGGCAAGTTCTAATCTCTGTAAGAGTTATTCGTCGGCAATAACCACATCTACGCCGAGTTCAGTTAATGCCCGCCTGTAGTTATCGGGGATCCGGCTGTCAGTAATCAGCCGATGAATCTGTCCAGCCTGACGGATCATACAAAAGCTTCTGCGCCCAAATTTACTGGCATCCGCCACGGCGATAATTTCATGCGCCACCTCACACATTACGCGATTAAGGTGAGCTTCGCCGGGATGGGGCGTGGTAATCCCTGCTTCCAGATCAAACCCATCGACACCAAGAAACAGAGTATTAAAGCGATACTGACGCAATTGCTGTTCCGCCGCCGGACCATAAAGCGAGTAGGAGTTCTGACGCACACTCCCGCCAAGCACCATCACCTCCATCTGATCAAATCCCGCCAGTTCATAGGCGATATTCAACGCGTTAGTCATTACCACCAAATCACGCCGCTCCTTAAGATATGGCACGATTTGCGTAGTCGTGGAGCCGGAATCAAGGATCAGGGCATCACCATCCTTAACAAACTGTGCCGCCCTGGCCGCAATGCGTGATTTCACATCACGATTCAGCCGGCCTTTATCTTGCAGGGGGCGATCAAAGGCGAATTGCTGATTCAACATGGCACCGCCATAAGAACGCAGCGCACAACCTTTTTGCTCCAGATAACGCAGGTCATTACGGATAGTGACGCTGGAAACCCCAAAACGGGAACTCAAATGCTCAACACGTACACTGCCCTCATGGCACAGCAGGTCAATAATCTGTTCACGTCTTTTTACAGTGTCCATTGCCATTCCGTTATGCTCCTCAGATTTCAGCAACAAGTTCACGTCGCCTGTGATGAATTGCTTTCCTTCTCTTTCGGTTAAATTACAACAAAAGCAATGAAATGAAATTGTGATCGGTGTTACAGTCTATTATATAGACAAAATAAGGTTAAAAAGGTTTCGATTGAAAACAAAACGAAAGAGAATATTAAGTTCTATCGTTACTTATGCTTACCCCAAAACAAGCTTTCATCCGCTTTGTTAGTAGAAATTGATATAAAGAAACGAAAGATCTTGGTTTTCAATCAACAACTACAAAGTTTTAGTTTGTCAGGTGATAGAGATCACAAATATTGTGATTGGATGTGAAAAGACTGATAAAATCCAGAACTGAATGCTCTCACAGTAATAAAAGGACACACCACATGACAAAACGATTTTCAGTGCTGACTGGCGGGCTCCTGCTCGCCGCTTCTTTCGGTGCTCAAGCTTCGAATACACCCGATCAGACCCATCTGACAAATACTGTTGATAAGACCATACACTCCCTGATGCAGGAATATGACATTCCGGGAATGGCGATTGCGGTAACTTTCCGCGGTCAGCATTTCTTCTATCAATACGGTGACGCGTCAAAAGAGAGCCACACGCCGGTCACCAAAGAGACGATCTTTGAATTAGGCTCGGTCAGCAAAACCTTTGCTGCCAGCCTGATTTCTTGGGCGCAAGTGACGGGAGCCATTTCCCTCTCCGATAAGGCCAGCCAGCATTTTCAACCGCTGACAGGCAGCGCCTTTGACAACATAAGCCTGCTGAATATTGCCACCTACACTGCGGGCGGCCTGCCATTACAATTCCCTGACGAGATCGACAACAATAGCAAAATGGTGAACTGGTATCAGCACTGGCAACCGAAGTATGCACCTGGAACCCACCGCCAGTACTCCAACCCCAGCATTGGCCTGGCGGGCTATATCGCAGCCCAACGCCTTGGAAAACCTTACCCAATACTGGTAGCAAACCAGGTTCTTTCACCGCTTGGTCTGCATCATACCTGGTTTAACGTGCCCGCGCAGGAGATGAAGAATTATGCCTGGGGTTACTCAAAAGAGAATAAACCGATTCGCGTAAACCCCGGCGTACTGGATGAGGAAGCCTATGGTCTGAAAGCTAGTGCGCAGGATATGATCGGCTTCGTTGATGCGAATATCGATCCTTCCCGCATCAGTGATAGCAAGCTGGCACAGGCCATTCGGGCAACCCATACCGGCTATTACCGGGTGGGGGAAATGACGCAAGGGCTGGGTTGGGAGCTTTATCACTGGCCCGTTACCCTTGAGCAGGTACTGAGCGGCAACTCGGCGCAGATCGCTTATCAAGCCAACAAAACCACGGAACTGTCGCCGCCGGAGCCGCCAACGGATGCGCTTTTTATCAATAAAACCGGCTCCACCAATGGTTTCGGCGCATATGTCGCGTTTGTGCCGCAAGAGCAAATGGGTATTGTACTGCTAGCCAACAAAAACTACCCCAACGAGGCGCGTATCAAAGCAGCCTGGCAAATCCTTGATACGCTGAAATAAACACGCAGCTGCGTTTGTTCCCCCGCCTCGCCTGCGAGCAAAGGCGGGGCTTTGTGCAATGGGTTTTTACGTGTGTTTCATTGCTCAACTCCTATGCTTTCTAACCATCCCCTCAGACTGACGACAGCACCCTTATCAGTATCCAGTGAGATAAGAAGTCAAATTATGAAGTCATTTGTTTTTACTGCCCTTCGCAATTCAATGAAAACTGCTCCAACCCTATTCTAGAGATGGCTAGCTATATTCCATTACAGAACTATTAATGCCTTTTTGTCATTTCATAACCTTACCACCGACTCCTATATTCATTCGAAACAGTTTCATTACTTATAAATATTTCACTGGATACAAAGGGCAATTGTGGATTACTTACCGATATTTGTTGAGTTAAAAGGGCGGCTTGTATTACTTGTCGGTGGTGGAGATGTGGCCGCACGTAAAGCGACGCTACTACTACGAGCAGGAGCATTATTACAGGTTGTAACGCCTGAATTATGCTCTGAATTACAACAGCGTTATCAAGCTGGTGAACTGGAATGGTATAAAAGAGAATTCCAGCCTGAATATCTTGATGGCATTTTTCTGGTGATTGCAGCGACTGATGATCACATTCTAAATCATCGGGTTTTTACCGAGGCGGATAAGCGCAGTATTTTGGTTAATGTCGTTGATGATCAATCTCATTGCTCATTTATTTTTCCATCAATTATCGATCGCTCTCCTGTTTTAGTGGCAATTTCATCGGCAGGAAAAGCGCCGGTATTGGCGCGTTTAATCCGGGAAAAGCTGGAAGCGTTGCTACCTTCCAGTCTTGGTGCAATGGCGAAAATTGCCGGGAATTGGCGTGAACGGGTGAAACAGCGATTAACTTCCATGCGCCAGCGTCGTTCTTTTTGGGAACAGGCTTTTAATGGTCGTTTCGCTATGTTGGTTGCAAATGGTCAGATCCAACAGGCGGAAGAGCAGCTTGAGCAACAACTGGAACAGCCTGGTTCACCGGGAGAATTGGCTCTGGTCGGTGCAGGCCCAGGTGATCCGGGATTACTGACATTGAGAGGATTACAGGTTATTCAGCAGGCTGATGTGGTGCTTTATGATCATCTGGTCAGCAGTGAAGTGTTGGATCTGGTCCGTCGAGATGCAGATAAAATTTGTGTTGGTAAAAGAGCCGGTAATCACTCTGTTTCTCAGGAAGAAACTAACCAATTGATAGTGAAATTTGCCAGACAAGGGAAAAAAGTGGTTCGCCTTAAAGGCGGTGATCCCTTTATTTTTGGTCGTGGTGGTGAAGAGTTGCAGGTTGCAGCATCAGAAAGTATTCCTTTTCAAGTCATACCGGGAATTACCGCCGCTATTGGAGCGACTGCTTACGCGGGAATTCCGCTGACTCACCGGGAGCACTCGCAGAGTATCACTTTTATTACAGGTCATTGCCGGGAAAATGGTAATGAACTGGATTGGCAGGCTTTGGCCAAAGGCAATCAGACTCTGGTGATTTATATGGGGACAGTGAAATCCGCCTTGATAAGTCATCAATTAATTTTACATGGGCGGGCAGAAGATACGCCCGTAGCTGTTATCGGTTGTGGTACTCGTCCAGAGCAGCAAGTGTTGACAGGCACTTTGCTGGAACTGGAACAGTTGGCACAGCTGGCACCGTCACCGGCGTTACTGGTAGTGGGGGAGGTAGCTCAACTCCACCATCAGATAGCCTGGTTTGGGCAACAACCTATTGCCAGGATAAGCCGTCCGGCAGTAGCCGATTTTGCATAAGGAGTGGTAATGGACGAGAAAAGATTGACACACTTGCAGCAACTTGAAGCTGAAAGTATCCATATTATACGGGAAGTGGCCGCAGAGTTTGAAAACCCAGTGATGCTTTACTCTATTGGTAAAGATTCTTCGGTCATGCTTCATCTTGCACGCAAGGCATTCTATCCGGGAACCTTACCATTTCCTTTGCTGCACGTGGATACGGGCTGGAAATTTCGCGAAATGTACGAGTTTCGTGATCGTACCGCCAATAATTACGGTTTTGAACTCCTGGTGTATCGCAACCCGCAAGGGGACGCGATAGGAATAAACCCATTTGTGCATGGTAGCGCCAAACATACCGACATCATGAAAACGGAAGGGTTAAAACAGGCGCTGGATAAATATGGTTTTGATGCGGCTTTCGGTGGTGCCCGGCGTGATGAAGAAAAATCACGGGCCAAAGAGCGTATTTATTCATTCCGTGATCGCTCACATCGTTGGGATCCTAAAAACCAGCGCCCTGAATTGTGGCGTAATTACAACGGTCAGATTAACAAAGGTGAAAGCATTCGCGTATTCCCGCTTTCCAACTGGACTGAACTGGATGTTTGGCAATACATCTACCTGGAACAAATTGATATCGTTCCTCTCTATTTTGCTAAACCACGTCCGGTAATAGAGCGTGATGGCACGCTGATTATGGTTGATGACAACCGAATCGATTTAAAACCTGGCGAAGTTATCAGTCAACGTAAAGTTCGTTTCCGTACTCTTGGCTGCTGGCCGCTGACGGGAGCCGTGAGATCTGATGCTGAAACATTGCCGGAAATTATTGAAGAGATGCTGATATCCACGACAAGTGAGCGGCAAGGGCGGCTGATTGACAGTGATCAATCTGCTTCTATGGAACTGAAAAAACGTCAGGGTTATTTTTAAGGAGAACAATCATGCCCGCACTTGCACAAAATGAAGCTATTGCTGATCAAATTAAACAACAGGGTGGTGTGGAAGCCTATCTGCGTGCTCAACAGGATAAGGGATTACTGCGTTTCCTGACTTGTGGCAGCGTGGATGATGGCAAAAGTACCCTGATTGGCCGTCTGTTACATGATACCCGTCAGATCTACGAAGATCAGCTTTCAACATTGCAAAATGACAGTAAACGAATCGGTACTCAGGGTGAAAAATTGGATTTGGCTTTGCTGGTGGATGGTCTCGCCGCAGAGCGTGAACAAGGCATCACCATTGATGTCGCTTATCGCTATTTTTCCACAGAAAAACGCAAATTTATTATTGCCGACACGCCGGGACATGAACAGTACACGCGTAATATGGCGACAGGTGCATCGACCTGTGATCTTTCGATTCTGCTAATTGATGCCCGTAAAGGTGTTCAGGAGCAGACCCGTCGTCACAGTTTTATCAGTACCTTGCTGGGGATCCGCCACTTGGTGGTTGCTGTGAATAAAATGGATCTGATGGGATACAAGCAGGAGGTTTTTGACCTGATCAAACAAGATTATTTGAACTTTGCCGCTCAGTTGCCGACAGATTTAAAAATTTATTTTGTTCCGATCTCTGCACTTGATGGCGATAACATTGTCACCAGAAGTATCAATATGGTCTGGTATGAAGGACCAGCGTTGTTGGATATTCTTGAAACCGCAGATGTAAAGAAAGAAGCTTCGAAGCAGTTACTGCGCTTCCCGGTACAGTATGTCAGCCGGCCTGATCTCGATTTTCGTGGTTACAGCGGTACTCTTTCATCCGGGATTTTACGCAAAGGGCAGAAAATTAAAGTCATGCCATCTGGTGTAACCTCGCAAGTAGAGCGGATCGTGACTTTTGAGGGTGATTTGGATTTTGCTGTCCCCGGTGAAGCCATTACCGTGGTGCTGAAAGATGAAATTGATATCAGCCGGGGCGATCTCCTGGTTTCTGTTGCTGATGAGATGACGGTTACCCGGCATGCGTTGGTGGATGTCGTGTGGATGTCTGAACAGCCTTTAGTGCAGGGACAAAATCTTGATATCAAAGTGGCAGGTAAAAAGAGCCGTGGGAAAGTTGAGAATATCCAGTATCAGGTGGATATTACGAATCTGACACAACGGGTGGCGGTTGATTTACCATTGAATGCCATCGGATCAGTGGAGTTTTCTTTTGAAGAGCCATTAATGCTCGATAACTATCAGCAAAATAGCGACACTGGCGGCATCATCTTTATTGATCGGCTAACTAATGTCACGGTTGGTGCGGGTTTGGTGCGTGAAATTCAGACAGATGTTTATGAAGGGCCAAAAGAGTTCAGCGAATTTGAACTGGAGTTGAACCGGTTGATTCGCCGCCATTTCCCCCATTGGGGGGCCAGAGATTTACTGGGAGGTAAATAAATTGGCAGAAGGAATTGAAAATTTGGCACCAGAAAATGTTGTCTGGCATAGATATCAACTGACCAGAGAACGACGGGAAGCGGAAAATGGACATCCCGCATTGGTTATTTGGTTCACGGGTTTATCTGGTTCAGGTAAATCCACGGTGGCTGGGGCTTTAGAACAGGCCCTGTTTCAACGAGGAATAAAAACGTATCTGCTTGATGGTGATAACTTGCGTCATGGCCTTTGCAGTGATTTAGGTTTCTCAGAGCAGGACAGACAGGAGAATATCCGCCGTGTGGGTGAAGTCGCCAATCTAATGGTAGATGCGGGGTTAGTCGTACTGACCGCTTTTATTTCTCCTCATAAAGCAGAGAGGCAAAAGGTTCGTGAATTGCTGGAGCCGGGGCAATTTATTGAAGTTTTTGTCGATACACCATTGGAAATTTGCGAATCCCGTGATCCCAAGGGATTGTACAAAAAAGCCCGTGCGGGTGAAATCCGTCATTTCACGGGGATTGATTCAACCTATGAGATTCCCGATAACCCAGAAATTTATCTTTCAGGTCAACAACCTGTTGAAGCATCAGTGGAGCAGTTGCTGGCGGAATTGAAAAAGAACGGCATTATACGTTCAGGAATTAATGACCTATAACATCAACATAAGCACATTATTGAATCTTCAGTGATGTGCTTATGTCATGACTTTATCCTCAACTATTTTTCCCCCATCCTGTTTTGTGATAGTAGCGTCGCTCTTTGAGTTATGGGATGATTGACGGATATTTCAGGGGGCGGAAATGGGTAAGCTAACGCTACTATTAGTGGTTTTACTCGGATGGTTACAGTATTCACTGTGGCTTGGTAAAAATGGTGTTCATGATTATGTACGGGTTAAGAATGATGTTGCTATGGAAGAGAGCAAAAACCGCAAACTTAAACTGCGTAACGATCAGTTATCAGCGGAAATTGACGATCTTACTGGCGGACAAGAGGCCATTGAAGAGCGATCCCGCAATGAATTGGGCATGATCAAACCGGGTGAAACTTTCTATCGTTTAATCACTGATAAATCTAAAGAAAATACTTCACGTCCCTCGACTCCAAATAATACTCAATAATTAAAATGAACGATCTATTATTGCATTCCTGTGCTGATATTATTGCTTTGGTACCCGCAGCGGGCATTGGTAGCCGAATGAATTCGGATTGCCCAAAGCAATATCTGTCTATTGCCGGAAAAGCTGTTATTGAACACACTCTGGCTGCATTACTTGCTCATCCCCGTATTCAACGCGTTGTGGTTGTTTTAAATCCTGCTGATACACAGTTTCAATCTCTTGAGGTTGCATCAAATCCGCGCATTACGACGGTAATCGGTGGGAAGCAGCGGGCAGATTCTGTATTGGCTGGTTTAAATCATCTGGCTCATTTGGCCGGGAATGATAATCGCTGGGTTTTAGTGCATGATGCGGCCCGCCCTTGTTTACACCATGACGATCTTGAACGTTTGCTACAATTGGCAGAAACGGATGAACATGGAAATATGGCATGTGGTGGTATTCTAGCATCTCCGGTCAGCGATACGATGAAACGTGGAGGTGTTGGTCAGGTTATTGACCATACGGTAGAGCGCCAAGATCTCTGGCATGCGCTAACACCGCAGTTTTTTCCACTGATGTTACTGAGGGATAGCTTATCAAAAGCACTGTCACAACACGCTAATATCACTGACGAAGCTTCTGCACTGGAATATTGTGGCTATCAACCGGTATTGGTTCACGGGCGTTCGGACAATATAAAAGTCACGCGCCGCGAGGATTTGGCATTGGCAGAATTTTATCTGTCCAGAAAATGAAGGAACAGACATCATGAGAATCGGACACGGTTTCGATGTGCATAAATTTGGTGGTGAAGGGCCGATTATTATCGGTGGTGTCCGTATCCCTTATGAACAAGGGCTATTAGCTCACTCTGATGGTGATGTTGCTCTCCATGCAGCAACTGACGCTTTGTTAGGGGCGGCGGCATTGGGTGATATCGGGAAATTGTTCCCGGATACTGATCCGGCATTTAAAGGTGTGGATAGCCGTAAGTTATTGCGTGAAGCTTATCGTCGTATTAGAGAAAAGGGTTATCGGATCGGTAATTTGGATATTACGATTATTGCTCAGGCACCAAAAATGCTGCCGCATGTCCCGCAAATGAGAGTCAATCTGGCAGAAGATCTGCAATGCCACATTGATGATATCAATGTTAAAGCCACAACGACCGAAAAATTGGGATTTGTTGGACGTAAAGAAGGTATTGCTTGCGAAGCGGTGGCTTTGCTGGTTAAGGAATAATTGATGGTATTAGCTGAATTAAATTGGCTGTATGGGCAACCGGAAGCGACGGGGATATTAAAAGCTTCACCAGATGATTTTATTGTCCGCGAGGATTTAGGTTTTTCTCCTGACGGGGAAGGTGAGCACTTGATGGTGCATATCCGTAAAACGGGTTGTAATACTCAATTTGTTGCAGAGAACCTCGCCCGTTTCGCAGGTATACCGCCTAGATCGGTCAGTTATGCCGGTTTAAAAGACCGCAACGCAGTGACAGAACAATGGTTTTGCTTACACTTACCCGGTAAACAGGATCCTAATTTTGCATCGTTTCAGCTTGAAGGATGTGAGGTTCTGGCGACAGATCGTCAGAAACGTAAACTGCGCATTGGGGCACTGAAAGGAAATTCATTTACTCTGATTTTGCGGGAAATCAGCCATCACCAGTTTGTTGAAAACAGATTACAACTGATTCAACAAACTGGGGTTCCTAACTACTTTGGTGAACAACGTTTTGGACGGGATGGGCAGAATCTGGTTCAGGCGCAACGCTGGGCGGATAATGAAATCCGGGTAAAAGAGAGAAATAAACGCAGCTTTTATCTTTCAGCCAGTCGCAGTGCTATGTTTAATGTGGTGGCGAGCGCGCGGATTGCTCTTGAACAGCAACAGCAGGTGATTAATGGTGACGCCTTACAATTAACGGGACGTGGTAGTTGGTTTGTTGCTGACGAAGCAGAGTTACCTTTATTGCAGCAACGGGTCATCGACGGCGAGCTACAGATAACCGCGCCACTGCCTGGCAGTGGTGAATTGGGAACACAGCATCAATCTGCGGATTTTGAACAGCAATATTTGCAGCCTTATGAATCATTGTGGGAACTTATCAAACGGGAAAGAGTAGATTGTACCCGCAGGGCTATTCTGGTTCAGCCTCAGAATCTGCGTTGGGAATGGTCAGATAATAGCAGGGTAAAAATCAATTTCTGGTTGCCTGCCGGCAGTTTTGCTACCAGTGTGGTCAGGGAAATCATCAATCAGGATCAAAATAATGTTACGAATATTGCTGAGTAATGATGATGGTGTCACCGCACCAGGTATTCAGGTTTTGGCGACAACATTGCGGGAAAGCTATCATGTACAGATTGTTGCGCCTGATCGTAACCGGAGCGGCGCATCTAATGCATTGACACTTGATCGTTCATTAAGAATTCATACGCTGGAGAATGGGGATATCTCGGTGCTGGATGGCACACCAACAGATTGTGTTTATCTCGGTGTTAATCGCTTAGTTCTTCCACGCCCGGAAGTTGTTGTTTCTGGTATTAACCGTGGCCCCAACCTTGGGGATGATGTGATTTACTCAGGTACTGTTGCTGCCGCGATGGAAGGCCGTCACTTGGGATTACCGGCATTAGCTATTTCACTTGATGGCGAATCGTATTACGAAACGGCGGCAGAAATCACACGCCGTTTGCTGCAAATGTTACAAACAGCACCTTTAAGAGCGGGTAATATTCTGAATGTGAATGTACCTGATCTGCCACTTGATCAAATTAAAGGTTTTCGGGTAACGCGCTGTGGTAGTCGTCATGCCGCAGAAGAGGTCTACTCCATACAAGATCCGAAAGGAAACATGCTTTACTGGTTGGGGCCGCCGGGAGATAAACATGATGCGGGGCCTGAAACAGATTTTGCAGCTGTAGAACAGGGATATGTCTCTATTACACCATTGCAGGTCGATCTGACTGCGTATAAAGCGCAGGAGTTAGTCAGAGACTGGTTAGCTAAAGCTGAGGTTGATGGAGAATGCTAAGTCGGGCAATGAAAAATTTGCTGACACAATTACGCCAGCAGGGAATAGAAGATGAACGTTTACTGGCAGCCATTTCTGCTGTGCCCAGGGAGCGTTTTGTCGATGAAGCATTGGCGCATAAAGCGTATGAAAATACGGCGTTGCCTATTGGTTATGGGCAAACGATCTCTCAACCTTATATTGTCGCCCGAATGACTGAACTGCTTCAATTAACACCTGACGCGAAGGTACTGGAAATTGGTACAGGCTCTGGTTATCAGACGGCGATATTAGCTCATTTGGTCAAACATATTTTTTCGGTAGAACGGATAAAAGGTTTACAGTGGCAGGCTAAACGCAGATTGAAACAGCTTGACTTGCATAATGTCTCAACCCGTCATGGGGATGGCTGGCAAGGATGGCCGTCGCGTGGGTTATTTGATGCTATTATCGTAACCGCAGCTCCTCCGTATATCCCACAAGAACTGATGTTCCAGCTTGCTGATGGTGGTGTTATGGTTTTGCCCGTGGGTGAACATACACAAATGCTTAAATCTGTGAAACGTCATGGCAATGGTTTTCATAGTGAAGTGATTGAAGCTGTACGGTTTGTGCCTCTTGTGCAAGGGGAACTGGCTTAAATTCGTAGTCTATTGCAACTATTTTTCAATTAATGGTTATATTTGCTTTAATAAGCGAAATTATTTTTGTTTTGAAATTTTTGTGGTTATGTATAACCTTTAAGAGTTATTGATTTTTACGCTTATTATTTGCCGTTATGGGGGAAGAAAGTATGAATTCGGGAAGCCCAATGAAGAAAATACAGCGGATTGTAATTTGTTCATTGATGGGAATCTGGTTAGTTGGTTGTACAAATCCGCCAACTCGCCCAGCGCCTATCACCAGTATTAATCAGGAACAAAGCAGGGGTATCAATCGTCCGGTAATCTCTTCAGACCGCTCTGTTATCTCTACACCAATGCCATCTTCACGGTCATCAATGAGTACTACCGGGAGCAATTCACAAGGAAGAATTATTTATGACCGTGATTATGAAAGTATTCCTAAAGGTAGCTATAACGGCAACACTTATACCGTAAGGCACGGTGATACTCTGTTTTATATTGCTTGGATCACGGGGAGTGATTTTCGTGATCTTGCGAGCAAAAATAATATTTTAGAACCTTATAGCCTGACGGTGGGACAGACTTTGAGGACCGGCAGCGGCGGGATGTTAACCACTTATAGCCATAATCAAATGCAAACAACGCTGGTTGATTCTCAATCAACTAATGCGTATCCTGCAAATTCCGGAAAACAGAAAAGTGTAAAAATGTTGCCACAGGCAACTACGTCAACCGTAAACAATACGTATATAAAATCACCGACGACAACCGCGAGCAGTGGAAACAGTGCTGTCAGCAGTTGGATGTGGCCCGCTGAAGGCAAAGTGATTGAAAATTTCTCTGATACCCAAGGGGGTAACAAAGGGATTGATATTGCCGGCAGTAGTGGTCAGTCAGTATTCGCAACAGCAGGTGGCCGAGTTGTCTACGCCGGAAGCGCCTTACGTGGATATGGAAATCTGATAATTATAAAACATAACGATGACTACCTGAGTGCCTATGCTCATAACGATACAATGCTGGTTCGTGAGCAACAGGACATTAAGGCGGGGCAAAAAATTGCCACTATGGGTAGCACGGGTACCAGCTCTGTAAGATTACACTTTGAAATTCGTTACAAGGGAAAATCCGTAAACCCGCTGCGTTATCTTTCGCAGCGATAAACTGGGCAGAATGCTGAATTCTGCCTGCATTATCATGGGTAGGGGCAGCTTATGAGCCAAAATACGCTGAAAGTTAACGAGTTGTATGATGATGCGGATTTAGATGAAAGTAGTATTGAAGCTGACAACTTCGATGAGAAATTATTGAAAAATGGTGAGGATGACCTGGCTGATCTCGAGAATGATTTAGATGTATTGCAGGGTATGAACCAGCGAGTTCTTGATGCGACACAGCTTTATCTCGGCGAAATTGGTTTTTCTCCTTTGTTGACCGCGGAAGAAGAAGTTTTTTTCGCCAGGCGGGCATTACGTGGTGATGTTCTGGCCCGCCAGAGAATGATCGAGAGTAACCTGCGGTTGGTTGTTAAAATTTCTCGTCGTTACAGTAACAGAGGGTTAGCGCTTCTTGATTTGATTGAAGAAGGCAATCTTGGTCTTATCCGTGCTGTTGAAAAATTTGACCCGGAGCGCGGGTTCAGGTTTTCTACCTATGCAACATGGTGGATTCGGCAAACTATTGAACGGGCGATTATGAATCAAACCCGTACTATCCGGTTGCCAATCCATATTGTTAAAGAGCTCAACGTCTATTTGCGTACAGCAAGGGAACTCGCCCATAAATTAGACCATGAACCTAGCCCGGAAGAGATAGCAGAACAACTGGATAAATCGGTTGATGATGTAAGCCGTATGTTGCGGTTAAATGAACGTATCATTTCGGTCGATACACCTATTAGCAGCGATTCCGATAAAGCATTATTGGACGTTCTATCTGATGAGAATGAAACAGGACCGGAGGGAACAACGCAGGAAGATGATATGAAGAAGAGTATCGTCAAGTGGTTGTTTGAGTTGAATTCGAAGCAACGTGAAGTATTAGCCCGTCGCTTTGGTCTTTTGGGGTATGAGGCTGAAACGCTGGAAGATGTAGGAAAAGAGATCGGTTTAACAAGGGAAAGAGTGCGTCAGATCCAAGTCGAAGGTTTGCGGCGTTTGAAAGATATTATGCAAACCCAGGGTTTGAATATTGAAGCGTTATTTCGTACTTAATCCTATTTTGATTAAATGATTTGCACTATAAACAGGGATATCAGCAGAACCACGCCATGAAAGGGGCTGTATGAAGCCCCAACAGTATGATTCTGCTGATGTCATATCTTTATCAAGCTGATAAGTTTACCTTTTTAATTTTCACCTGTTCAATCAACTGGAATGCCGCTATGGAATTTAAAATCGCTATCTGGATTTTGAATCAGTTCGGCTTCAACACGACCAAAATAGTTAACCCGCTCGGTAATATCTTCATTCGCAATAGATTGAGCCAGTACAAGATAATCCTGGTAATGGCGTGCTTCAGAGCGAAGTAGCGAGATATAAAATTTACTCAATTCTTCATCAAGATGAGGTGCCAGTTTGGCAAAACGCTCACAGGAGCGTGCCTCAATATAGGCACCGATAATCAATTTATCCACCAGTGTATAAGGTTCGTGGTTGATGATATGGCTAAACATTCCTTTGGCATAACGGCTGGCGCTGATACTTTCATAGCGAATATTACGTGCATCCATGATCTCCAGCACCTGATAGAAATGATGTAACTCTTCTTTGATCAGCAATACCATCTTATCAATCAGATCTTGACTGTATGGTGAATCAGCTTTGGCGGTGATCTGCTTGGTAGCCTGGTTTTGACTTCTTAATGAATGGAGATCGCCAATTTTTTTATAGGCAAAATCTTCATAGGGTTTAAACCATGCCAGCAGTGTATCCGCGCTTTGCTGATCCACAGCATACTTGCGGATCAAGTACATAGCGCTCTGTGCTGCTTTCAATTCACACAATAAATGATCGCGCAGAAGCACAGGTAAATTTTCCAGTTGTTTTGCTTTATCCACCCACAAATCAGGGGTTTCACATTGCAAAAAACGGGAGATCGGTTGTAAAAGGTTTTTGTCGAACACTTTCTTACACCATATCTTTCAACCGATAAATCCATTCCAATGCTTGGCGAGGCGTCAGGGAGTCTGGATTGAGATTTTCCAATGCTTCAACCGCCGGTGAGGTTTCTTCTGTTAACAGCGCAAGTTGCGGTGTATCCACATGACTTGCAGTTGCATTGTTGGACAGCGATTCGAGCTCTTTAAGTTTCTGGCGCGCCCGTTTAATCACTTCGCGTGGCACGCCTGCGAGAGAAGCCACTGCTAGCCCATAACTCTTACTGGCTGCGCCATCTTGTACGCTGTGCATAAATGCGATGGTATCCCCATGTTCCACCGCATCCAGATGAATATTAACCACACCCTCGAGTTTTTCCGGCAACGTGGTCAACTCAAAATAGTGAGTGGCAAACAGAGTCATTGCTTTAATGCGGTTTGCCAGATTTTCTGCACATGCCCATGCCAGAGAAAGACCATCGTAAGTTGATGTCCCTCTGCCAATTTCATCCATCAACACCAGGCTTTGTTCTGTTGCATTGTGCAGGATATTGGCAGTTTCTGTCATTTCCACCATAAAAGTTGAACGGCCCGATGCCAGATCATCGGAAGCACCCACACGGGTAAATATGCGGTCAACTGGGCCGATTACCGCTTTCTCGGCAGGCACAAAGCTGCCGATATAAGCCAGAAGTGTAATAAGGGCTGCCTGACGCATATAGGTACTTTTACCGCCCATATTTGGACCGGTAATAATTAGCAGACGTCGCTGTGAGGATAACGAGAGTGGGTTGGAGATAAATGGTTCACGCAGAACTTGCTCAACAACGGGATGACGACCGCCGGTGATTTGAATTCCCGGTTTATCGTTCAGTGTTGGGCAGACATAACTCAAGGTTTCTGCTCGTTCAGCCAGGTTTGCCAATACATCAAGTTCAGCCAGTGCTTCGGCGCTGGCTTGTAATTTGGCTAAGTGAGGCAGTAATAGATCGAATAATTCCTCGTACAGGGCTTTCTCTATTGCCAAAGACTTCCCTTTAGAAGTCAGAACCTTATCTTCATATTCTTTTAGTTCAGGAATGATATAGCGTTCAGCATTTTTCAGTGTCTGGCGGCGGACATAATGAATGGGCACCTGATGGCTCTGTCCACGACTGACTTGAATATAGTAGCCATGAACACCATTAAAGCCGACTTTCAGAGTATCAATGCCCAGTTTTTCACGTTCGCGGATTTCCAGTTGTTCCAAATAGTTACTGGCACCATCAGCCAATGCACGCCACTCATCCAACTCGCTGTTATAGCCGGGCGCGATCACGCCACCATCCCGAACCAATACCGGTGGTGTTTCTACAATCGCGTTTTCAAGCAATTCCTGTAGCTCATCAAATTGACCAATGTTTTTCTGTAATTGTTTGATATACGGTGAATCCGAAGAGTCCATAATCTGATGGATATCAGGCAATTGCTGGAATGCATGGCGCATTCTTGCCAGATCCCGTGGCCGGGCAGAGCGTAGAGCCAGGCGGGCCAACACACGTTCCAAATCACCGACTTGCAGTAAAAATGGCTGCAACTCCAACCCAATTTCCTGCAAGGTAGCAATGGCCTGCTGACGATTCGCCAATATCTGGCGATCCCTGACAGGAGCATGCAACCAGCGCTTCAACATTCGACTACCCATTGGAGTTACACACAGATCAAGAACGGAAGCGAGAGTATTATCTGTACTACCAGACAAATTTTGTGTCAGCTCCAGATTACGGCGGGTTGCTGCATCCATAATGACCGTATCTTGCTGACGTTCCACCGTGATGCCACGGATGTGAGGCAAAGCTGTGCGCTGAGTATCTTTGACGTATTGCAACAGGCAACCTGCGGCACGCAGAGCGAGAGTTGCTTTTTCCACACCAAAACCGACCAGATCACGGGTACCAAATTGCAGATTAAGTTGCTGCTTTGCTGTATCCAGTTCAAATTCCCATAAAGGACGGCGGCGCAGGCCATGATAATTTTCAATCAAAGCCATATGCTCAAAACTTTCAGGATAGAGCAATTCAACAGGACGGCTACGTTGCAATTCAGCTGACATTGTTTCCTGTTCTGCCGTTTCGGATATTTGGAAGCGACCAGATGTTAAATCCAGCGTGGCATAGCCAAATCCCTGATTATCGTGCCAGATGGCTGCGAGCAGGTTATCTTGCCGTTCCTGTAATAAAGCTTCATCTGTTACGGTACCGGGGGTAACGATGCGAACGACTTTACGCTCAACCGGGCCTTTGCTGGTGGCGGGATCACCAACTTGCTCACAGATAGCGACTGACTCGCCTAATTGAACCAGTTTAGCTAAATAGTTTTCTACTGCATGATGTGGCACACCCGCCATCGGAATAGGATTCCCGGCAGATTGACCTCGTTTGGTCAGCGAAATATCCAGCAATTTTGCGGCTTTTTTAGCATCGTCATAAAAGAGTTCATAGAAATCCCCCATTCTATAAAACAGCAGGATATCGGGATGCTGTGCTTTAAGACGGAGATATTGCTGCATCATGGGCGTGTGGGTGTCGAAAGTTTCTGTGTTAATCATGCAGTTGTCTTACGTTAAATTTGTGAATTAATTCTTTTGTTATGGTATCGCACCAAGCCTTAAACTTACACAAGTAAAATCTGGAAGTAATTCGCAAATTTAATTGTGATTGATCTGGCTAAATTGTAAGGATCTGAATGAATCGGAAAAAAGGGCAGATATTTTGCTACAGCGCAATAAAATTAAAAGCAAAAAATAACAGCTCAAAAAATTGACACTTCAGCAACCCAATAGTTTACTATTTGTCATATTGTTATCCCCAGGGTGAATCTATGTCATCAAAGTTAAACTGGCTTTTGCAAAATACTACGCCGGGCTCCTTGGTGTTGCAATCATGGTTGACAAAGCACAACATCAGCCCCTCTTTAGCGAATAAATACATGAATAAGGGTTGTAAGCCGGAATCGCCGAATATGTAGAGCACAGCATATTGGACGGTTCCGGCTTGGAACACCCATCTGCTGGCTTTTTTCTTTTCTGCGTCATCGCTCACGCTCCGGCCCTGCCTCGGGTCGCTGCTGCGAGGTCTGGCGCTCCTGCTTTTCCTACTCTCGGCCACGACTGAAATCGGCCGTCTCCCCGTCGTTCAAGCGGTTCTGAACATGGTTCATGACCGACTGAATGCCGGCCTCTTGCTCCTCGGGCTTGCCCGGCATCTTCGATGCGAAGTAGGCTGCTGCCGTGTGCATCGTCTTGTATGCCTCTTGCAACTCGGGATGCTCTTTCAACGCTTCGTGCTCAGTCATCTGCTCGAAGGCCACGGCGCGGCTTGGCCATACTGCATCGCGCAGCAAGTCGGGCAAGGCCCGATTGCCTTCTAGCCTGTCCTGCGTGTGTAGGATTTTCCGCATAGTGTTTTCATGCTGGACGTTCGGCTTCGCCAGCTCGTTCACGCTGCGGTCGCGGGCGATGTAAAGCAGATCGCGCCCGACATCGCTACGGCCGAATCGCTCCCAATCGACTTCATAGCCGGCTTCCTTGACAAGCTGCTTAATGAAGGTGCGAAGCGTGCGGCTGTTGCCGTCGCTGAACGGGTGTACATAGTCCAGCTCTGCGTAAATCTTGGCGAACCGTGCCGTGAATTCGGGCGTCTTCAAGCCGCGCAGCTCGTCGGGGTTGGCTGCTTCAAGCGCCTTGTCCAGTCGGGCCGTGGCGGCATCGTCCATCCGCGAATAGGCGACATAAAACAGGCCGTCCACGGTCGATAGGCCGCGCTGCTTCATCCAGTCCAAGCCATCGGGTACCGGCTTGCGGAATTCGCCCGGCGTCACGTCATCGAAGCCAGCCCCCAGCAAGTCCTGAAAGATGCGCCAGTTGACTTCCTTCAAGTGCGCGGCGTCGAAGTTGCCGCGCACCGGGTCTAGCTCAAGCTCTACAACCCGCTTGAACGTGTAATCGGCTTCGAGCCGCTGCCGCAGCTCGGCCGTCAACGCATTAGCGGCTGTGGGCTTGTTCTGCATCGGGCTTCACCTGGACGAAATCGGCAAGCTGGATGTCACCCTTGATGAACTGGCGTGCGCCCGTCTCGGCGGCCTTGGACGGCTTGAAGCCTTCCAGCCCTACGGACGAACGGGCGAAATTCACGGCGGCTTCGCGGCGGCGGCTCTCAGCCGGGGAAATGGCATCGTTGGCCGGGCTGTGGCCGCGCTCGCGCGACTGCTTGACATAGGCCCGCATGAATTCGCGCAGCACCTGAGCGGCCGGGCGATCTTCCAGCAAAGCGGCGTCGGCAAACTCGGCACGCAATTCCGGCTCAACCCGGAACGTCATTTGCACTTCTTTGGACATGGCGTGTACCTCTTTCAAAAAATGGCAATTTGGCGTATAAGCCAGTCTCTATTTTAATGTATGTACATTGCACAGTCAATGTACATACATGGCTATTTAGGGTGGCTAACAACAGGGTGGCCGATTTAGATCGGGCTTTGAATTCTTGGCCGGTCCACTTACAATTGGTCAAAATAGCTTTACTTATTTTAGCCACCTCCAAATGAAAATTGCTCGTATCTATGAAAGAGTCAGTACATCAGAACAGGATCTAACCCGCCAAGCTGATATCGAAAAGATGGCAGTAGCTAACGGTTTCTACATTGCAGGAATTTACCGGGAAAAAGCACCGGGTGCCCGGCCAGACAGGCCTGAGCTACTCCGAATGATCGCTGAAAAGATTGACCGCATCAGTCGTCTTCCTCTTCCTGAAGCAGAAAAACTTATCGCATCTATCAGGGGGAAAGGTGCCAGACTGACCATTCCCGGCATCGTGGACTTATCAGAACTGGCGGCTGAAAACGACGGTGTATCCCGCATAGTCCTAGAGTCTATACAGGAACTGTTGTTAAAAGTAGCTTTTCAGGTGGCTCGCGATGATTATGAACTTCGCCGTGAAAGGCAACGACAGGATGTACAACTTGCCAAAGCAGCCGGTAAGTATTCTGGCCCGATGCAGCGCATCCTTGTGCATCAGGCCAGAAGATTACATTCGTCTTGTGCGAAGCTGGTTTCCTCCAGATTATTTGATCACTGAAGCGTCGATCAAGGTAGTGCCGCCGATAAGAGCCCAAGTGGTCCACGATGAAGTGGTTTGCCAGAGATGCCAGAGTGCCTTATCAAGGCCAAGTACAAAGACTTCAATCCGGCCGTCTGAATTCTTCGCTACAGTTGGGGCACTGGCGATAATGCCTGTGAATGAGGTCCAGTTAGACCACGGGCCGTTATGGGAAGTTTGCCAGGTGCGCCAGAGTGTGTTATCAGCGCCGCGTGCAAAGACCTCAAGCCGACCAGAGATATTCTTCACCACCGCTGGGGCGCTAGTGATCACACCATCCAGGCACTGCCAGTTTGACCATGAAACGGAATCGGAGCTTATCTGTGAGATGTGCCGGAGTGTGCTATCGGCACCACGCGCAAAGACTTCGAGCCGACCATCGCAGGTGTCGATGACCACTGGGTCGCTAGTAATTACACCGTTTAGTGACTGCCAACTTGACCACTGATCAGTGTGTGGAACCGTTTGCCAAATGTGCCAAAGGGCATTATCGGCACCGCGCACAAAGACCTCAAGCCGGCCATCGGCGTTGATATGTGCTGCTGGGTTACTTGTGAGCGTACCACCCAGAGATTTCCAGCTTGACCACGAATTGGTATGGGCTACGGTTTGCCAGATGTGCCATAACGCGTTATCAGCACCGCGAGCAAAAACCTCAAGTCGACCGTCGGAGTTGATATATACCACCGGGTTGCTGGTGATCCCACCATACAGTGGTTGCCAACTCGACCAAGTATTGGTATCAGCGGCGGTCTGCCAGTTGTGCCATAGTGCATTATCTGTGCCGCGCACGAACACTTCTAATCGACCGTCCGAATTACGATGAACGGCGGGTTTGCTGGTCACTACTCCGTTAAATTTATTCCAGCCGAACCAAGAGGAGTTTGGGAGCGGTATTGTTTGCCAATTGTGCCACACTGAGCTGTCAGTGCTTACACCGAAAACCTCAAGTCGACTATCGGCATTGCTTTCCACTGAGACAATTCCAGATAACGCTATCGCAGAATTTTCAATTTCTATCTCACCTGCAACATATGATTCGATATTATCTGGATTTAATGTTTTAATAGATTCTTGTTTCATTACATATCCTCTTTAAAAATAACTTTTCAGATTAACCAAATGATAATTTAATAAGAGAGATACTTTATTTCGTATATTAGCGCTTTCACTGACCTCCTATTCTTTAAAAAATAAATAACAATATTTTTATTTTATGATGATTTTTTACCCATATAAGATCAAGGTAAATATGGTTTTACATTATGTCATTTCACGTAATCATTTAAAGCTGATTAATTGCATATAAATTATTTTAAAGTCTCTTGGGGTTTTTATTTTTAAAATATCTGATTTACCATTATTAAAGCACATAATTCATAGCCTGGCTATTGAGAAACACAGTTCCTGATTTAATTGTGTTCCCTAAAACGGTTATTCTGTTTAAAGTTGCTTTCCAAGCATATCCAACCAAAAGCCTATTTGGGATAGGCAAAAATATATCCTTGCTATCAATAATAATATGCGAGTTCGAACTTATGCTGGATTTATGTATTGCACGTTGGGCTAACGTTAGCAAATTAGGTACTATTAGCCCGATGCAGCACAGTAAATATTTTCCTTAAATGCATCGGGCTAGAAGATTACATGCGTATGGCGCGAAGCTGGTTCCTTCCAGATTATTTGATCGCGGAAGCGTCGATCAAGGTGCCGCCGAGGGATGCCCAAGCGGACCACGATGATGTGGCTTGTTTAATATGCCAGAGTGCGTTATCACCGCCGCGTGCAAAGACTTCAAGCCGGCCGTCAGCGTTTTTCGCCACCACTGGGGCGCTGGTAATCACGCCTTTTAATGAATCCCAGTTTGACCACGGGCCAGCATGGGAAACCGTTTGCCAGATATGCCAGAGTGCATTATCGGCACCACGTGCAAAGACCTCAAGCCGACCATCAGAGTTGATATGTACTGTAGGGTTGCTGGTGATCACGCCTTTTAATGACTCCCAGCTCGACCACGGACCTGCATGGGGAACCGTTTGCCAGATATGCCAGAGTGCGTTATCGGTGCCGCGTGCAAAAACCTCAAGCCGACCATCGGAGTTGCCGAATACCACTGGATCGCTCGTGATCACGCCTTTTAATGACTCCCAGTTTGACCACGGGCCAGCATGGGAAACTGTTTGCCAGATATGCCAGAGTGCATTATCGGCACCACGTGCAAAGACCTCAAGCCGACCATCGGAGTTAATGCAGACCGCAGGATTGCTCGTGATCACGCCACCTAGCGAATCCCAGCTCGACCACGGACCTGCATGGGGAACCGTTTGCCAGATGTGCCAAAGTGCGTTATCGGTGCCGCGTGCAAAGACCTCAAGCCGCCCATCGGAATTAATATATATCTCCGGGTTACTGGTAATACTGCCACCTAAAGATTGCCAGCCTGACCAACCTGAATTGGGAGCGGTTTGCCAGTTATGCCATAGTGCATTATCTGTGCCACGTACAAATACTTCCAATCGGCCGTCCGAATTGATGTAAACGGCGGGTTTGCTGGTGACTCCTCCACTGAGTGATCTCCAGCCAGACCAGGAAGAGCTGGTGTTTGGTATTGTTTGCCAATCGTGCCACACTGCGTTGTCAGTACCCACACCGAAAGCTTCGAGCCGACCATCGGCGTTATTTGTCACCGAGACAATTCCAGATAACGCGGTGATAGAATTCTGGGTATTATCTAAATTTAATATTTCAACAGAATCTTTTTGCATATGTATTTTCCTATTTTAAAAAATCTTTATGACTTACCAAATAGTAATTTAGTAAGCAAGATATTTAATTTCTTACATTCATATTACCACTTATCCCCTTTCTTACTTTCTTAAGAAGAGAAATAATAAATATTTTACTTGAAGCTAACCTCTGATTTATTAAGCATTAAACAAACGTGATTCTATTTTATAAAACCCCATGTGTTAATATGTATTTTTGCATACGAGCACCTAAGAATTATTAATTACACACAAACTATTTATTATTTAAAAATCACCCTGTATTTCTATTAAAAATAGATTTATACCATGGCTACCCTATTTTTATTAGAAATAAAACCCGTCAGGTACAGTAAATTGTTAATGGCGCAACGGAATGATTTAGTGAGTTTATTTGAAACTATGTTTACTAGTAATTAAATCATAACAACTTAAATAAACCAATTGCTTGTGCATTCTATAAACTTATATGGGTAGAATCTAGCATTAATTTGTAAGTTTGGTTTTGATTTTCAAATTTATTACTATTTAGTCCTTTAAAAACTGAGTAAAACCTTTATTCTATTAAAATACTTAAAAATAAATTAACCACTTTGTGTGTGTTTTCCGTATTTTCGGGAATGAACCTTATCTTTTATGTATTAAAGACAGAATCAAAAAGCGTTCCCTGTGTTCACGGGGATAAATGGCGTGCTGTCAAAAAAAGGCATATCAGCTCAGTGATATGCCTTTAGTTTAATTAATTGATTTAAAAGTAAGTCGTGATCCCGGCACGGAATGTCCTTCCCGGCGATGGAAGATAACCCAGGCTGAGAGGCTGGATATAATATTTGTCGAAGACATTATCCACACCAAACTCAAACTCGACATGTTTATTCGCCCTTGCGGTCAGGGAGACATCTGCCACTGTAGCGGGTCGCCAAATAATGGGTGACAGCAGGAGAGCGGAACCTTGCCCCGGTTTTGCTGCAGGGACAGATCTTTGACCATAATGTGAAACTCTTGCATTGATGGACATTTTGTCATCAAAGAATTTTCGTGTCAGATCGAGTGATACAGCATATTTAGGAGGAATATGATTAGTGGCGTAATCTGAAGGGAGACTGCGTGCGACACAGCCTTCATTTTCAGTACAGAATCTGACTTTCGTGTAGTAATTCATAGATAAACGAGCATCAAAATGATCACTGTGGTAAACACTCGCCAATTCCAATCCTGCGAATTTCGCGGCTTTAATATTGCTGATGTACATACTCCAATAATCATCCATCCATGACCGATTGAT
Organism: Photorhabdus sp. RM323S; assembly: GCF_042879375.1. Lineage (NCBI taxonomy): Bacteria > Pseudomonadati > Pseudomonadota > Gammaproteobacteria > Enterobacterales > Morganellaceae > Photorhabdus > Photorhabdus sp. RM323S. The sequence goes on along the minus strand of NZ_JBHFKZ010000005.1, from coordinate 47,152 downwards.
ATAATCTTTTACCCGGTTATCAAAGTAGGATATTTTGATATCGAAACTGTCATTGTCGGCAATCACATCCAGGAAGCGTGATGTCAGCCCTAATTCTATATTTTTTGAAATTTCAGGTTTTATATGGTCATCAACACTCATCAGATAACCACGAATACCTTCAACCATTGATGGAAAGCGTGGTGCATAGGCATATTTGGCATGTAGTGCGGTTGTATTATTAAGTTCAAGCTTAGTACCTACCCAATAACCGTGGGCATGATCTTGTTTGTTGTTTACCTTTCCTGATGTCAGTTGTGGTAACCAGGCGTTACCTAGATGGGATGGGCTATAATCTTCTACTTGATAGGATTTGAAATCCCATCCACCCATTAAGGTAAAGCGTTCGGCAGGCATATAGCTGCCGTTCAGGAAAAGATGGCCTTCCTTACGCTCTCCTTCCCGATTAACGGCATACTCCCATTTTCCTTTGCTTGGGCCAGTGCGTTCACGGATAAAACTGGCACCGTAGTTCAGTTCAATATCTTGCATTGAAAGCTCAAATAATGAGGTGTTACTCAGATTTATCCCTACTGTACGCATGAATTTTTTATCACCGAGGGTATTATTTGAAGTTCGGGGACGATCGTTAACCCGTGTTTGCCACACGCCTATGTCCAAATTAACCCAAGGATTCGATGCTGGCTCCCATTTATAATTGAGGCTGTGCCTGTTCATGTTGAGCCGTGTCAGTGGACCCTGATCCAAGATCATGAAAGTTTGGCTCAAGTTTGCCATGTCCGCGACATAAGATTCCCCGTAGAGATTTTGATAATGGCTAACGATAGCGGAAATTTCATGACCATCACCAAAACGAATTTTTCCTTTCCCCAGTAACGATTGGCTATCTTCAGAAGTGTTAGGTACGGCATCACCCATAGCGTACAGCGAATAGCCAGCCATCTGTTCACTGAATTGTGGAATGTGGCAATCTTGCGGATCGCTTTGACACAGGTAACCCGGCATTCCTCGTTCTTTGGCCCCTGGCCCGTGTTTACCCGAATGGTAATTGCCCCGTTTGCGCTGAGAAATGCCAAATAGCAATTCATAGGAAGGTTCGGCCACAGCAAAGACGACACTTCCGGTTCTATTCTTGGCATCAAGGAAAGCGGTTTTTGATGGGGAAGGCCAGTCATTGCGTTGATAATCGTCAGGATTAGAATGATTGTTTAACAAGCTTCCTTTCAGGCGCCACCCAATGTTTTGCCCATCAAGCAAGATATCACTGGCTTCAATCGTTTTTATCTCCACAACACCACCAATGGCTGCCATGCCGCCTTTTCCTGTAGGACCTTTGCTGATATCTACCCGGCCAATGAAATCGGGATCGATAAAAGAACGATTCGAGACACCTTGGTAACCGCGGTACAGGGCCGTCTGGTTAGATGCGCCATCAACGGTGGTTAAAACTCGGCCTTGTCCTTGCAGGCCTCGTATATTTACATCCAGACTGCCTGAACTGCGGGCTTCACCAGACAATATGCCTGGGGTCGTTTTAAATATATCAACAGGATGGATCACGCCAAATTTTTCGATATCTTTGCCTCTGATGGTGGTGCTATTGAAACGCAATGGCTCATTACCTGAATACCCGCGACTGCCTGTTACCGCAAGGGGACTCAGTATTATTGCACCATTGTTGGTCATATTTTTTACTATTTTTACTAACGTATAGCTGCCATCGGTGCGTTGGGAAAGTCGTAAATGGCTGCCTGTGAGCAGTCGTACTAAGCCTTCATGGGCGGTAAAACTGCCGCTTAGTGAAGGTGCTGTCAGTCCATTGGTTAACTTTGGGTCGAAGGAGAACGCTGTGCCTGTTTGAGCTGCAAAACGGGACAAAGAACTCCCCAATGTGCCCGCAGGAATATCGACAGAATAAATGGTCTCAGTTTGTGTGGTTGCATAAATGGGCTGTGCCGACAATAGAATCAATGGAAGTAACAATGCGGTTAAGGATTTTTTCTGCCAGCGTGGTTGTGACCTCTGGCAGTTAGCATGATATGGCATAGGCAATTTCTCCATCGCTTTTTAAGCTTCTTTTATCTCTATGCCGTATGAGATTGGAAAAAGTGTCAGTAAAAATAATTATTTTTACTAATGGGGTGGATAGAGGGTAATCCAGAAGCGAGTCAGGCTGCGCATTGAGAGCGGATAGGTTTGTAATAACATACGCAGTGCCAGATCCGTATCCCGTATAGGAAAAGCACCAGAAACCCGCAGATTTGCTACTGCATCATCACAGCGGATCACACCGGAGCGATAGCGATTCAGTTCAGCAATCATCGTTGCCAGAGGCAAATTATCCGCCACTATCATCCCCTGTAACCAGCTCAACGATGTCACTGATCTGAGATATTGTGGCGCAACTGCAAACTGAGTGAAATGGGTTGCTTCTCCGGCATACAGTATTTGTGGTGAACCATTATCTGGGATAATACGAACCGCCCCTTCTACTATTTCCACCTGAATATGGGAGGCGTGTTGGCGGACGCTGAATTTTGTACCCAACGCTACAATGGAGCCTTGTTTAGTTCGTACTTTAAATGGGCGTACTGGCTGATGGCTGTCTTTATGGGTTTCAATATAAATTTCCCCCAATTTTAAATGAACAAGCCGCTGGGTATCGTCGTAATGAACATCCGCTGAACTTTGTGTGTTTAACGTTAGCTGACCGCTGTCTGGTAATGACCAGTGCTGTATTTGTCCTGTAGCGGTGTGATAATCGCCAGCCAGAAGCTTAAATTGGTCGGATTGCCAAAAGAACGATGCTCCAGTGGGTATTAACAACATAAGAGTGAGTTTTCTGATGGCTTCGCGGCGGACAAGGGGACGTTTATTGTTCAACAAAGGTGATGCAATATGAGGTGGCAGATGATGTAACCGTGCTAACAGGCATTGTGCCCGCTCCCAGGCTTGAGCATGTTCTGGGCTTTGCGCACACCAGGCGGCACAGGCATTCCGGTCAGCTTCGCTGACATGACTGTCATTCAGAATAGTCAGCCATTCTGCGGCTTCTGCAAGTATCGTTTCAGAGGTTGTACTTGATGAATGATATGTATTGGTGGAAACCATATATCAATCTCTCTATGCCATAGCTATCAGGCACTGATAAAAACCTTGTTTCATATAACGTTTTACCGTAGATAGTGAAATATTCATGTGATTTGCAATATCTTCATATTTCATTCCCTCTATCTGGGAGAGCAAAAAGGCAGTCTGTACCGGCGTGGGGAGTTGACTGAGCATCATATCAATTTCTTGAAGCGTTTCGAGAATAATAAGTTTCTGCTCTGGTGCAGGAATAAGCTGCTCTGGCAGGCTGGCGAGCAGATCCAGATAAGACTGTTCAAGTGATCGACGGCGATACCAGTTAACCATCAACCCTTTAGCGATAGTGACGATATAGGCACGAGGTTCATTTAACTGCGGAGGCAGGGGCGAGCGAAGTAATTTGACAAAAGTATCCTGAGCCAGGTCTGCGGCGGCTTCATCACAGTTAAGACGATGCTTAAGCCAACGAAATAGCCAATCATGATTGTGGACATACATCCACTGGATCTTTTGAGTGTCTAAAGCATTAACGGTCATTTTCATGCCATTTTACGATGTAAATGCAAATCATTATCATTTTTGGCATGTTACAGGTAATTACTCTCCGTTACCAATAAATAATTTAGTGTGAAATATTTTTCACAAAGGAAATGAATTATACCGAAGGGTAAAATAAATTTAACTTTTAATAAAGTATAAGGAGGGTAAGGATGATTTTTAAATCTAGTTAAGAAAGATTAAATCGGGTGTAATATGGAAGGAATCACCGTGTTAAATACATTTTTAGCCCTAGATTATTAGGAAAATATTCTAATGTCTTGGTTGGATATTAATATTTATGTTTAGTAATACATTTTACTTGTTTTTTTAAGCCGCATCCTACAAATAAGAAAGCTGCCGTAAGAAAGAGTGAAGTTCTTATCGCGCCATATTGATGGCACAAAAGTGGCGCAATTATCTGAATTGCGCCATAATCGCGCCATGTTGTTACTGAAATTTGTCGTTTACTATGAGTTCAATTACTAATATTCATAAGACCTTGTGTGTTGCATTACAGCCTATGTCTGTTTCGGATTTATTAGTGGCGTATCCGTCAGCATCAGGTTGAAATAGGAAAAAGTGTTTTCAGACCATTATCGGGAGAGGTTCATATTAGTGAGGTTTTGGATTCGTTGCTTGCGAAAACACAAGTTATTTCAGATCCGTTTGAGCAATCGTTTTTTATAATGGTTCACTTGCCATATTTACAACCTTTTGCAGATATAAATAAACGAACTTCCCGCTTGGCTGCTAATTTGCCGTTGCTCCGTTCAAACCTATGCCCGTCGACCTTTCTGGATGTATCAGAAGAGACATATAGCCGTGCAATGCTCGGTATTTATGAAATGACCAGAGTTGAATTGCGACGAGATCTCTACCTATGAGCTTACGAGCGTTCTACCCAAGAATATTTGGCTCTTAGGCAAGAAATAGCAGAACCAGACCCATTAAGATTGCAATATCGAAATACCGTCAAACAAATTGTTTATCAGGTTATTGTGACTCTGGAAATGGATTCGATTGAGGTTATAGATAAATTAATTTCCAATCAATTAAGTCCATCTGAACGTGACACGTTAAAGGCATTGGTTATTGAGGAGTTACGACGATTACATGAAGGTGTTCTGGCAAGGTATGGTCTCCGGCCTTCACAATTTGAAGAATGGAAGGGAAAACACAGATAATCTTTTCGTTAACTTAATTAAATTAGTCGTTCATCTGTAAAAATATCTATATTAATCATTATATTAAGTTATTTTCGTTAGTAAATTAATCCTTTCACTATGTTATCGCATCAGGATTTCAGCTTGTACCGCTAAAGACTGAATACAATTCTCATATGATTGTATTGACATCGCTAAACACCCATCAGTATTTTCATCTCAACTTGGTCAGACATTATATGCAGGGTTGCTGGCATAAATGAATCCTTGATGAAACGGCACACATTTTTAACTTATTTATCAAAAAGATGGATAAGATTGGTCACGTTATCAAGTTGTTCCTTGCAATACGATGTCGCTTTAATTCTGGTTTGTGCTTAAACAGATAAACCGGAAGTTTATCTGTTTAAGTAGGGCATATTTATACAGGATTATCCTAAAAAAACAGAAAGTAGTATTTTTTTGATCTAAATTTTCGCATTATGTTCTAAAAGCAGGCAAAAAAAATGTTTAAGTAAGGATTTTAAATGGAAATACCAATTTATTTTCAATACTGGGGTAAGGCGAAGCGAACATCAGAAGCTGAGAGTATAGATTATCATCTACTTCCTTATCATTGCTTGGATGTCGCGGCTGTCGGCATACAGTTACTTTCTTTAGAAAGATCGCTGACTAAAGATCTCACTAATTTTTTAGCGTTATCGACAAAGCAGTTACAAAGTATTGTCTCTTTTGTACTGGCGTTGCACGATATTGGTAAATTCGCATCTGCTTTTCAAAAATTATTTCCTGGTCAGTCAGCCGGTCTGTATCGACCTTATTGCTGCAAAGGCTATGATGGAAGTTATTTTTGTCATGACCGTATGGGGCTGTATTTTTGGGAAAATATCAAACCGAAGTTGCTTGAAAAGCTGATTAATATTGAGGATATTAAACGGAGAGAACAGCAAGAGATTTTCGATACCTTAATGGTGCTGATGGACTGTGTATTAGGACATCATGGTCAGCCAATAGATAAAACAGACTATAAAGCTATCGAATATTTTACCGAACCTCATAATCTCGATGCCGCCACACTCTTTGTTCATCATTTAATAGAATTACTCCAACCTGAGTTTCCTATTGAAAAATTACAATCCAAAGAATGGCGACGGCGATTAGAGCAAGTGAGCTGGCAGTTTGCTGGTATTGCGATATTGGCGGATTGGATTGGTTCTGATAGTCACTATTTTGTATATCAATCTGAACCTATGCCATTAACAGATTATTGGCAACGTGCTAAAACCGTGGCAAAAAAAGCGGTGATGGCAACAGATTTAGGCAAAGCGCCGGTAGTAAAGCCATTTATTTCTATTCAGGACTACTACGGTTTTGCGGCAACGCCATTGCAGCAGTGGGCTGAATCAATACCTGTAGATGATTCTCCTCAACTCTTTATTTTAGAAGATGTTACCGGTGCAGGAAAAACAGAGGCGGCATTAGCGCTGACACATCGTTTAATGCGAATAAAAGCAGCCGATGGTTTTTATTTCGGTTTGCCTGATATGGCGTCTTCCAATGCAATGTTTAACCGGATTGCTGAACATTATCAGCAAATGCTATCAACAGACGATGGCAGTAAACCAGGTATTATTTTGGCTCATGGTGCACGAGAGATAAATGATCAATTTCGTGAAGCCATTCTGGCGTTAGGTCATTCAGACAGAAATTATGGTGAAACAGATATCACCACTTCAGCGCAGTGCAATCAATGGCTAGCGGATCCACGCAAGAAAGCATTGTTAACGCCTATTGGAATAGGCGCTATTGATCAGGCTTTATTGGCTGTATTACCCAGGCGTTATCAGGCACTGAGATTATTTGGGCTTAATCGTAAGGTATTAATCGTTGATGAAGTTTATGCCGCTGATGAATTTATGTTTAATTTATTGGAAAATTTATTAGCTCTGCATCTTTATCAAGGGGGTTCGGCTATTTTACTGACAGCGACACTGACCCTGAAACAGCGTCAACGTTTAACAGATATTTGGTTGAACGCCGGTGGATTGAGCTCACAACTATTGCAAAAAACGGATTTTCCTTTAGCGACAAAAATAAGCTTGAATGCCATATCACCCATTATTGAACAACCGTTATCAAGTCGAAAAGATGTTAGCCGGGAAGTCAAGGTTGATTTCTTAAATAGCTTTGTCTGTTGTGTTGAAAAAGTATTGTCTGCGATTGTACAAGGGCAATGTGTTGTTTGGATCCGAAATACAGTAGACGATGCTATTGAAGCTTATCAGACATTGCGAAGCTTGCTCACTGAACCTGAACGTTGTCTGTTATTTCATAGCCGGTTTGTATTGCAACACCGGAAAGAAATTGAAAATCATGTAATGACTATTTTTGGTAAAAATAGCCATAGTGAGATACGCCGCGGTAAAGCGTTAATTGCTACACAAGTATTCCAGCAAAGTTTGGATGCTGATGCCGATGTGATGATTTCAGATATTTGTCCTATTGATGATCTGATTCAACGAGCAGGGCGTTTACAACGCCATACTCGTGATAGTGATGGCGTTTATCAACATGGAATTAAAGATTCACGTCCTGCGCCAATACTCTTTATCCTCGCGCCTGAGTGGAAGGAGCAACCCGAATCAGATTGGTTAAGCCATAATTTCCGTAGCACACAATATGTTTATCGCTCGCCTGCACGTTTGTGGTTAAGCATGCGTGTGTTGAGAACGCTGGGTGCAATACGTATGCCTGCGGAAACCCGTGAGTTAATTGATGCGGTTTATGGTCATGCTTATGAGCAAGCGCCTGAAAAGTTAAAGCGCCAGGAAAATGTATTAATTGGTGAGGAAAGAAGTCAGGAAGCCAAAGCGAAATCTTATTGGTTGCAGTGGCAATTATATGGTTATTGTGATCGAAGTGCTGATAATTGGTATGAAGATGATGCCGATATTCATACCCGCTACAGTGATATTGAAACCGTTGAGGTGTTATTACTGAAAAAGACTGATTCAGGACAACTTGTACCCTGGGTAAATTCCGCTGAATTTTCAGTGTCATTGAGTACAGTTACATTATCTAAAAATAAGTATGCGGATAAATTAGCGCCAATTCCAAGGAAATTAATTCCCGCTCTCAATGCATTACAACAGAGATATCACCAAATTAGATACTTGCAACCTTGGTTGCCAGAACAGGACCCAAACTTTACTTATTCTTCAACAATGGGCTTTTGTGAAAAATAAAAGCAGGAGGTGTTATGAACTTAGTTCAGGACCCGTGGTTGCCTTTCCGATTACGTGATGGTAGTGAAAAAATACTGTCCATTAATGCAATATGTGACCATGATGTTATGGACTTTGCTTTACCAAGAGCTGATTTTCAGGGGGCGGCTTGTCAATTTGCTATTGGCTTATTGCAAACGGTTTTTGCGCCGGAAGATCAATATCAATGGCATTCTCTGTATGAAACATCGCCTGATAAGAAAACATTACAACAAGCTTTTGCTAAAGCTGAACATGCTTTCAATATTACCGGTACAGGGCCCCTTTTTATGCAGGATTTTGATCCTCTGCAAAAGGTAAAATCAACCACTGTCGCTGGACTGTTAATTGAAGCACCAGGAGCCAATGGTTTAAGGCTGAATACGGATCATTTCATTAAACGAGGCATTGGTGATGTGATGTCTCTTGAAATGGCCGCTTTGGCGCTTTTTACTTTACAAATTAACGCGCCATCAGGTGGTGTGGGGCACCGGGTCGGGTTGCGGGGGGGAGGGCCACTAACCACATTAGTGCTGCCGGGCCAGGCTGACGCGACACTATGGCAAAAACTGTGGTTAAACGTCATTAACCGAAATGAATGGCGTTATTCAGAACCTGATTTAACCAGTGCTCAGGTTTTTCCCTGGTTAGCGCCAACAAAAGCAAGTGTTAAGGAAGGGACAGAAATTTATTTTTCAGATGTTCATCCTTTGCATATGTATTGGGCAATGCCAAGACGTATACGTCTTGTGATGGAAGAGAAGGAACAAATTTGTAAAATTTTAGGCAAGCATTCTGCATTAACTGTTTCTGAATATCGCACACAGAATTATGGTGGCAATTATTCAGGTGATTGGTTTCATCCATTAACGCCCTATAAATGGGACCCCAAGAAATCAGCAGAACATTTATCTGTTAAAGGTCAGCCAGGAGGCGTGACCTACAAAACGTGGGATACTTTGGTATTTAGCAATCATGAAAAAGGGCAACGCTGTGCGCCGGTAGTGAGCCATTTTTATTCTTTATGTCGTGATTTTGCTGAACTTCAAAGTGCCATGCCTTATTTGTGGGTGTTTGGCTACGATATGGATAATATGAAAGCACGTTGCTGGTATTCCGTTATCATGCCGCTGTTTTTTGTCTTACCTGAGCAGCAGGAAGATATTCTGTGTCAAGTTAAAGATCTACAAAAGCTGGCAACCACGATAATTTGGTTATGCCGAAACCAAATAAAAGCGGCCTGGTTTGAAAAGCCCGCAGAGGTGAAAGGAGATACTTCTTTTATTGACCTTGCTTTTTGGCAACAAAGTGAATCATTATTTTTTTCAGTGGTTCATCAACTTATCGACAATGCACGTTCAAATGATCCTTTTCTTACCCCGGAACAGGCCAAACATTGGCTCAATACCTTGCGTCATCTCTGTCTGGATTTATTTGATGAACATGCTGCTTTATCTGAACTTGGTAATGAGCGTTCAATGGCGAAACGTATAAAAGCGCGTCAGCACTTAATCATGGGGTTATATGGGCAAAAAGCCTTAAGAGAGATCAAAACATTTATTACCAATAATCACATTAATTCTGGCAAAGAGGAGGTGTAATGAACAGTAAAACTGAAATTATATTATTGCGTTGGTGGCAAAGTATGTCTCTGTCACCAAAACAGTTAAAAGAGAAGGATATTATTCCATATCCCTCTACTTATAAAGCCCAGTTAAAGCGCTGTGAAAATGTTGAGATGGCGATGTTAACTGAAGGTTTTCGGGCTTTATGGCTCAGTTTACCTGACGAAATTAGCTTATCTGATAATCCGGTAAAAATAGAATATTGGGCCACGATGGCAGCGGTATTAGTTTATATCAGAAACAACAATGGTATTAAATTGGCAGTAGCGGCGGGTAAGAAAGGAGGTGGGAATAAACCGATTGTCAGTGAATTGCGCTTTTCACAATTACAAAATGCGAAAACACCGAACGAGTTATTACATCGATTACGTCGGATCCTACAGCAAGTAAAAGGCAATGTTTCTGTTCTGGCTTTAGCTCAGGATATTGAAGAGTGGTTTGCTGAATATGGACAATTACGACCGTGTAAAGCAGATAAGCGTATCAATGTAAAGTGGGTGATGGAATATTACTGTGCGGCCAGTAGTAAATGGGTTGATTTATCAGATTCTTATTAATTAAATTTAGGAGAATGACTATGAGTCAGTTTATTCAGTTACACCTATTAACCTCCTATGCACCATCCAATCTTAATCGTGATGATTTAGGCCGGCCTAAAACAGCGAAAATGGGTGGTTTTGAACGTTTACGTGTGAGTTCTCAAAGTTTGAAACGCCACTGGCGTACTTCTGAATTATTTGAACAAGCGTTATCAGAGAATATTGGTATTCGCACAAAGCGCTTTGGTATCAAGGTATTTGAAGCTTTGATCAGTGCCGGCGTGAAAGAAAAATCAGCTAAGGCATTGGCGGCAAATATTGCCGGTGTTTTTGGCAAAACTAAAAAAGATGCTTTAGAGACTGAACAATTAGCACATATCAGCCCGGCAGAGCAGCGGTCTGTCATGTCGCTGGTCGCGGTGCTGGCAGAAGAAGGCCGGGCACCAACATCGGAAGAGCTTAATTTATTAAAAGCTGAACAAACCGCTGTGGATATTGCGTTGTTTGGTCGAATGTTAGCTTCAAGCCCTGCATTTAACGTCGAAGCCGCTTGCCAGGTTGCTCATGCGATTAGTGTGCACAGTGTTGTCGTTGAAGATGATTATTTTACGGCGGTGGATGATTTAAATGATGGTAAGGAAGACACCGGTTCGGCCCATATAGGAGAATCGGGTTTTGCGGCAGCGTTGTTCTACAGTTATATCTGCATTAATAAAACGCAATTAATAGAGAATTTGGATGGTAATAAAGCGCTTGCTAATAAAGCAATTAAAGCATTGACAGAAGCGGCGGTGAAAGTCTCACCGACGGGTAAACAAAGTAGTTTTGCTTCTCGTGCTTATGCCAGTTTTGCTCTCGCTGAAAAAGGCGAACAACAACCACGTTCTTTATCTGTCGCATTTTTAAAACCGATTCATGACCGTGACCAAGGCCCATCGGCAATTCATGCATTAGAAAACCAAATGCACAATATTGATCAGGTTTACGGTGCATGTGCCGATGCCCGCTATAAATTCAACACATTCACAGGGGAAGGAAGTTTGACAGAGCTGCTTGAGTTTATTACGCAGTAATGGGGGCAGAATGAAAGCATATTTAGTCTTTCGATTATATGGCCCAATGGCAAGTTGGGGCCAACCTGCGGTTGGCGGGGAAAGGCCAACGGGATCATATCCTGGCCGATCTGCGATTTTGGGGTTATTAGGGGCCGCGTTAGGCATTCGACGAGATAATGAGTCTGAATTAGCAAAATTACAAAAAAGTGTGTTGATTGCAATTAAGCAAATTGTTCCCAGTTCTTTAATGCGTGATTACCATACGACGCAGGTACCAACGCACGAGAATAATGTGATTCACCAGAGCCGTAAAAGTGAATTAAGTTCAGATAAACTGAATACCATATTATCTAATCGTGACTATCGCTGTGATGGTATTTGGATCGTTGCCATTGCATTAACCCGGCGAGCTGCTTTTACGCTGGAACAATTACGGGATGCTTTACTTAAACCGGTATTTGTCTTGCATCTTGGACGTAAATCTTGTCCACCTGCTTTACCTCTCTGCCCTAAATTAACAGGGAGATCGACATTAAAATCGGCGTTGGATATCTCTTTTCCACCACTGATTCATTCTGACAAGGAAGATAAGTTATGGCTGGGAGCAAATGGTCTTGTTACTTATTTTTGGGAAGGAAAAAAAGATGAAATTATCGCTTCAAATATCTTAATAAGCCATCCTTGGGATGAACCGATCAACCGGGGGCGTTGGCAATTCAGGCAACGTACCATGTATCAACTTTCTATCGGGGAGGATGTTAATGTATTTGTCTAAAATTACACTTCGGCAATCAGGACAGACAGCAAATATATTGGCGAAACTTGGTGCAAATGGAGTTTATACCTCTCATCAATTGCTATGGAAATTATTTTCTGAAGACGTACAGCGTCAATTTCTATTCCGGCAAGAAATCGGAATAATGGGATTACCTGTATTCTATGCTTTATCTAAAACATCACCTCAAACGCAGTCACCGTTATTTGATGTTGAAACGAAATCATTTTACCCTCTATTGTATGAGGGACAGCGTTTAGCTTTCAAATTACGTGTTAATCCAACAATCTGTGTTACCGATCCTTCTGGAAAACGCCGGCGTCATGACGTCTTAATGCATGCCAAGTTTCAGGCAAGACGGCAAGGTGAAACTGAACAGGGAAAAATAAAGACCATGATGGAGGATGCTGCCCGTAATTGGCTCTTGGATAATCGTCGTATGCAGCAATGGGGTATTCAGTTTGATGATTTACTGAATATTGAAGGTTATACTCAGCATCGAAGCGTAAAAAGGAAGGGACAAAAAATCCAATTCTCCAGTGTCGATTTCCAGGGACTTCTGACGATTACCAATGGTGATTTATTCTTGGCACAATATATAAAAGGTTTTGGTCGTTCTAAGGCTATGGGGTGCGGATTGATGTTAATCAGAACAGTATAATGGCATTGACTTCATTTAAATTTATTTCTGTTGGGGATCGATATAGTCGCCTTAAGGGTATTTTGATTGTTGAAGATGGTTCATTTGTGTTATTAGGAGTTCGAGTTAGCAGAGTAAAAGGCAAGATGACTAACTAATGTATTCGTGCTGCGATATCCTATCGCGTTGGGTGCAGTCGCTACTCTAAAAAGTACTGATAAAATAATTACTGTGTTCCTCACATCTGTGGGGATAAACCCGGATTTTGGTATACATTTGCACCAGGAAGAATATACTCCCTTTGCTTTATGGGATAAAACGCTATAATTAACCAATAAGAGACCGTGTTGGTGAATGTTCCTTGTCTCTACGGGGATGAACCAAACTCGATAAATCTTATCAATGAGCGAATTTACATGTTCCCTATATTGGCGGGGATAAACCGCGTCATGAGTGATGCCTTAGTAAATTTACTAAAAGTTCCCTGTAATTACGGGGATGAACCTAGCAGTGCTCCTAATAGCATAAAGCCAGGAATGAGTTCCCTGTACCATCGGGGATAACCCGTATAAGAATGGCACTGATGGTTAGCTTTACCTGTGTTCCCTGTCTCTGCGGGGATAAATTGCTTTAACATGTAAAAAGCAGTTAAAAAAATTCTCCCTGTGTACGGGGATGAACCGAACTGATACTGTTGTATATCTGGCTTGGAAAAAGGTTCCCTGTATTTACTGGGATAAACCGAACAGTTAGCGATTGAGTTAGCGGAAACATACGTGTTCCCTGTTTATATGGGGATAAACCGCTAAATACAGAGCCCTCTTCGTCTGTTGTAACTGTGTTCCCCCGTAACTTGAGGGGATGGACCGTCATCGGGGAGGAAAATTCCCGCAATAGTACCAGAATTCCCCGTGTCTACGGGGATTAACCAGATTCAGGTTTTGTGGTAGTAACAGAGTGAAACGGTTCCCCGTACTTACGGGGATAAACCGATAATAGAAAAGATACAGATAATCAATATGAAGTATTCCCCGTGCTTACGGGGATAGAGTGGCTGTATGTTGTTCATTGAGTACCTGCAAATAATCCTCACAGGTCAGGCTGCTGATGTCATCGCCGTTTTCTAAATGTGTTTTCAGCCAATGAGTAATCTGTTCCTGTAATTTCCCTCGTGGCTTATCCAGCTTTATTGCCAGCTTACCGTGGTTTTCCCATAAATCACTACTGATCACAAATACCTTCCCTTTCAGGGCATAATCGGAATGATGCCAGGCATGCAGTAAATGACTACCCAGAACGAAGGGTTGTTCACTGCCACCGTGACCACAATTTTCAGGACGGGAATAAATCTGTGGCTCAGGTGCGTCGATCATTAATTCACTCACTGGTGTCAGAAATCCTGACCAATCGCTAATTATCATTGCCGGTAATAACTGACTGAAAATACGCGCATCCATACTGCGCAAAATCACTTGCCTCTCTTGCAATATCACCTGTTGGCGTGAACGCCAGTGATTAAGCTGTTGGGGCCATAAATCCTCACTGCGATAAGCCCAGCCCCAACTGTTATCGCTCAGGGTTTTGCTATCAAGCAGATGACCGATGACTGACAGACAGCTTGACTTAGGCTGAACCAGCCAGGGGCTTTGCGCCAGCAGGTGATCCATCGGTGTCCCGCTGTATAGCGGAAAAGCCTGTTCTACCCAGTCGTTTTTGTAAAAGAGAGTGACAGGATCCGGCTTTGCCAGTGAATTGAGTATAAAGAAAACGGGTGGCCTATTAGGCGCTGTCAGCCACTGTTGCCAATTAATAGAAATGTTCATGCATCCTCCTGATTATCGATAATCAAACTAGCTTCCAGTTGAGCCTGCACAGCACAAAGCGGTTTGGCTGGAAATTTAACACCCGGCAGAGGCGCAACACCCTCTGGCAATTGCAGAGACAAGCCACGCCCGGCACCGGCAGAGCCTTGCCCGACGGATAAATTTGGGGAAGTCAGAATACCGCCAGGAGTTAACCGAATAAAATGGCCGCCGACTTTTAAGGTGATTTCTGACGCCGCTTCCAGTACGATTTTACCGCCGCTTTTCAGGTGCGTTTCCTGACCGCTTTCAGCGACCAACGCTTCCCCGGCCTGTAAATGCTGACTGCCGGTGATACGGTGCGATACATCCCCATCGGTACTGTATTTACCGGAGCCGGCGATTTTCCGGTGGTCATCAGCGCGGATTTCACTGTAACGGTTATTGTCGATCCGCTGTTTATGGTCGTGTTTAATATGCCCGTAAGCATCATGCTGAATATGGGCGGTCAGATCTCTCTGCCCGTGCAGGTAAATCTCTTCCTGGTCTTTGGCATCCTCAAACCGCAATTCATTAAAACCGTCACCTTTGTGGGTCCGAGTTTTAAACGTGGTGCGGGTTTTCTCGGCGGGTAAATCCAGCGGTGGCCGGTTCAAGCCGTTGTAGGTGCAACCGGTGACAATCGGCCGATCGATATCGCCGTTCAGATAAGAGACGATCACTTCCTGACCGATACGGGGAACCGCCATAAAACCGTAACCGCTGCCATTCCAGCCTTGTGCGAACCGTACCCAACAAGAGGCGTTTTCATCGGCCTTATCATAACGATCCCAGTGAAAATGGATGCGGATACAGCCGTCTTCATTGACATAAATCTCTTCCCCTGCCGGGCCCACCACGGTAGCCACTTCATCACCATCTGCCAGTGGTTTGTAGCGATATAGCGCTCGCCAGTCCTTATAACCGGAAATAAAACTGAATTCATTATGCAGATAACTTCCTGATCCGACACGGGTTTCTTCCAGCGCCTGCGGGCACTTGCCGTAATGATGAATGGTCACGATTTGCCAGCGGGTGTTCATGGTATCAACCGGATGTTCACTGAGGTCAAAGATTTTACCGGGCATCAGTTTAAAACAGTTGCTTTGCCCGCTGCCTTCCTGACGTTGATTCTGAACGGCCTGCTGACGACGCTGGACAAACGGTTTCGCCTCCGCGTCTTTCTGAAAACGGCCGTAGCTTTCAAAGATCGCGAACAGGGTTTCTTGCCCCTCTACACGGGGATCGACATTGGCCCGGTGTGTCAGGCGGTAAGCGGGGTTTTGCGGATTTCGGTCTTTATAGATCACCCGTTGCGGGGTCATAGAGACGCCCAGACGCACTTGGTTGATCACATTCATTTCAGTGGCGACTTGTACCTGAGGATTGTAAACCAGCGGTAAATTGGCCGTCATGCCTAAATGGCAGTCACTGAAAAACAGTTTGTCGTCTTCAAACCAGAAATTCAGTCCTTCTTCGGCGACTAACCGGGCGAAAAAGTCATAATCGGACTCGCGTTTTTGCGTCACATATTCGCGTGTGTAATGAAACTCATTGAGTTGGGAATCGGCCAGAATAAAGTGTTTTTTCAGCAAGCTTTTTAGGATTTCCGGCACGCTTTGCCGATGATAAATCCGGCTGTCCTGATTCAGGGTCATCCGCCAGAGCGCAGGCCGGACGGTGAGGTGATAAATTGTGCGGTGAGTATGGGTGTCACCCAGTACCGCCTGGGCGATAATGCCGCTGACCTGACGTTGTTCAACGCCGTTGAAAATCACCCGGAACTTCACCGATTGTAATAACAGTGACTCCAGATCAATATCGGCCCGTTTACTGACCAGGACTAAAGAGAGAGTAAACAGTTCGGATAATTCTTCCTGTAAAGAGAATTCAGCGACCGCAAAAGTTTTCTCCGGCAAATCGGTAATCTGACAGAGAAAGTGTAATCCATCGTTCATAGGGACTCCTTATTTCTGGTGTTGGTGTTTAGGTAAATGAGTAATATGGCTTTGGTGATGTCATTTTATGTATCGAAAATCGACTGTTTGGGTACCGGTTTCAATTCGCCCGTCAGGATATTCAACCCACTCACCTTTCCCGTTCGTAATAGTGATTTTGGGTATTTTAGTTTCATCCAGCCTGGGCTTATAAATAATTCGCCATTCTGCTCCCGGCGTTAATCTCAATTGAAAAAAACGCGTGCCTACTTCACCCCGAACAAATAGGCGTTTAGGAAAACCCTCAGACATTTCTAAAATAGGGTAAATAACCGGTCTATAATCCAAGGTATTCAATGTTACCGTTTCTTTATCGTCTGTTTTAGCTGCATTGGTGATAAATGCAGTTAAACCGGTTCCATCTCCTCCCTCATTAACAGCATCTTTCACCAAATGGCTGACATCGGTATAACTTACTGATACAAAGGCTTGGTTAATTTTCCATTTACACCAGCCTCCACCATTGAAAGGTAATTTCGCCTGAAAATGTCCGGTTTTGGGATCAGCTTTTACATCCAGACTCAATCCGTGATAGGTCGGTACCTTATGAGGGGACATCTGCGAATCAACCTCATAATCAAGACAAGTTTTTGATTTATACATAGCCGACACATACGGCTCGGTGTATTTCGGAGCAACACCCTCCACCGTTATCCACGGCCCCTTTCCAGTAGATGAAAAGGGGAAAAGCCAGTTAAAAAAGGTATCACTAAACGCCCAATAAATAAAAAACAGCAATAACAATAACAACGAGACCTTTAGTATTTTCATACTGGGAGTTCCTGACTATCGCATTTCATATTTATCATGGTCAGTTTTCCTTAATACTTACAGTATTATCCGTATAGCGTGTTAAGGCTATATTTCCCCGTTTATTTTTCTGGAAGCTTTGATGATGTTATTTTCCAGTAATCTATTGATTGTCGATTGAGGTCAATTCGGCCATTTGGATATTCAACCCATTCTCCCTTCCCGTCAGTCACCGTGATCTTTGGCATTTTGGTTTCATCCAGTTTAGGTTTAAAGGTGATTTTCCATTCCGCCCCTGGAATTAATTTCAGCCTAAAAGGATATGAATCCACTATACCCTGTAAGAAAATTCTGTTTGGGCGTCCCTCAACCACTTTCAAAACAGGGTAAATAGTTGGGCTGAAATCTATCGTATTCAATGCACGAGTCTCAGAGGCTTCAGAATAATTTGTTCGCGCTGCATCGTTGATAAAGGCGGTTAAACCTGTCCCCACATACGGCTCGGCATTTTTCATCAAATGGCTAACATCGGTATAACTTACTAATACAAAGGCCCGATTAATTTTCCATTTGCACCAGCCTCCACCATTGGAAGGTAATTTTGCTTGGAAATAACCGGTTTGCGGATCGGTTTTTACATCCAGTCGCAGCCCATTATAGGTCGGCACTTTATGAGGTGACATACCTGCATCAAGTTCATATTCAAGACAATCTTTTGAAATATATTCTGCCGACACATGCGGTTTTGTGTATTTCGGTGCGACACCTTCCACTGTTATCCACGGCCCTTTTCCAGCAGATGAAAAAGGAAAAAGCCAGTTGAAAAAGGTATCGCCTAACGCCCAGTAAATAAAATAAAAAAATAATAATAACAGCGTGGTTTTCACTATTTTCATACTGAAAGTTCCTTTCCATCGCAGTAATGTTGTAAGGCCAGTGTTCCTTGTTCTTCCTGCTGGCTTACGATCAGTGATTTTATTAACTGTTTGTCCATATCTAGGAAATAGAGATTACGACAGTAAATGTTGTCAGGGATAAGCATCTTATCACTATCCATTTTCGCCTTAAATTGACACTGACTGTCCTGATAGACCGTAATCTTATCCGGTTCACATAACTCTCTGAGACGCTTATCAATATAACCGGCATATTTATACGAGCTATGATTAGAAAAGCCAAATCCCCCTTTTAAATCAGCGCCTCTATTTTCAACAAACAGTTTATCTTTTTCTTGTTGACTGAGCTGATTAAACAACGCATTTTGCTGCTCACCGGCCAGAGAAAAATCCTTTTCTGTTTCCGGGTTTAATTCAGGAATTAAATAGAGCTTTGTGGTGTTATTCAAGATTTCTTTAGCCACGCCTGTTATAGGAGAGAGATTCCTGGCGGAAATCAGCCATTCCGGGCAACTGTTGGCTTGAAAAAAATGAACAACTTTACCATGATGCCAATAGATTTCTTGACTGGCAGTCGCTTGTTTAATAGCTTTAACAATCGGTGACGGAGACACCAGCTTCATTACTTCCCACTCGTACCCCGCTGGCACCCAGTAATGGAAAAAACCATTATCCATATCCTGCTCAAAGGGCACAGCAGGAATGACGTCATCTTCATTAACATGGCGATAGTGAATAATGGAAGACAATTCCTCTACCGCACTACGGGTTAATGTTCTCGGCATCCCATAGCTGTAAAGGCAAGGATTGTGTTCTTTCAGTTGTGCACTGTGCAGTAATGCTAATGCTCCTCCCAAGCTATGGCCGCAAATAAATAACCGTTTGTTTTTTACCAACTCTAAGATATCACTGAATATTTCTTTGGTTGTCTCACTGGGGACTGTTAACCGTTCAACCAATTTGAATGCCTGCCAGAATCCTCCGCCGCACTTTGGGCAGGACACCGGATCGTTAATCCGTGCCACCCCCTTACCCAAAATCTGGAAACTGTCATCACCCGCTAAAACAGCGCCGCCATGAGAGGTTTTATCCCCTTGTCGTATGATATTTTTCAGCATAAATATTCCGCCAGGAATGGAAATAATTGAGCTCGCCACCCTAAAAATAAGGTAGCAAAAATCCTATTACCACAGACAAAAGCACAGCGCTATGCAGTGAGTAATAACAAATTGAACGACAGGAAAACAGCAATGTATCCCAGTCGATTAATCCCTTTGAATAGAGGGAACAGAAGTTGAAATTCCCTTCATGCTGCTCGTATGACGGAACTTAAAGTAATAATTATTAAACTTTCATCAGATAGCAAGCGTTTTTTATAAATTTACAAAAATATAAATTTGTCAGAAAGTGTTAACAAACTCAATATGCATTGAATTATCGTCAATCATATGAAGTGTAAAAATGATAAGAATAATCCCTTTTCCTGAGAGGTATCCTCGATATATAAAGCAGTCTGACATTCACTTGCTTTTCAAAAAAACCATCAAGTAAAATATTCAATATATTGATTTTTAATTAAAAAATATCTTTATCACAACTTGTTTTGGTGGCAAATAAAATAGCCCTGTTGTGATAAGCCGTCAGTCTGAATTCAATATCGGGGATATTATTCTACCGGGGAACGCCAACAAGCGTGAAAGTCATCCCATCGGTAATAAGTATTAATCCGCCTGAGGTTATCTTATTTTTGCATTCATCCCCGTAGACACGAGGAACAGTATTTGAAGTCAATTGAATTATCGCTTCATTTATGGTTCATCTCTACTGATTCAGAGAACATATCATCCACCGTTCATATGGGTTCCTTTATCGTAAATCTGATGAAGTATGAAAATGACAATAATAACCTATACAGAAAAAATAATCCACGAGATATAAAATCATCTGTAATTCAATTGCTTTTCACACAATTAATACCAAGATAAATATTTAACATATTAATTTTTAATTAAAAAATATATTTTCACAGCTATCGACTGTACTTCATTGTTAACAGGTTTCCTGTTAGAAATAAAAATTTCTTGTTGATCTAATGACACCTCTTTCATTGTATTTTGATAAATCTGATTTATCTTTAATGATGATAGCAAAAACAATGAAAGCTATCGGCGATTTATACACTATTATTTAAGAAATTTTAACCATAGGTGAATTATGACGTTATATGACATAAAACCGAAATTTCAAAACTTATTAAGACCTTGGGTGATACGTCTTTATCAACGTGGTGTTACTGCCAATCAGGTGACGTTGTGTGCAATGATAACCTCGGTGATTGTAGGTGGAATTCTGGCATTTTTTCCTTATCCACATCTTTTTCTTCTCTTACCTCTTTTTCTATTTTTCCGTATGGCACTTAATGCTATTGATGGCATGTTGGCAAGAGAATTTAATCAGCAATCCCGATTGGGGGCCGTATTAAATGAAATAGGCGATATCGTGTCTGATTTTGCGTTATATTTACCTTTTGCTCTTTTAGCAAATACATCGCTTTGGTTAGTTATTTTTACTGTGATATTGGCCATATCTACTGAGTTTTGTGGTGTTATTGCGCAGACCCTGACAGGCGTACGAAGTTATAAAGGGCCTTTAGGGAAAAGCGATCGGGCTTTCTTGTTAGGTGTTTATGGTCTGTGTATCGCACTTTGGCCGCAATCATTGGTTTATTCCAATTATATTTTCATTGCAGCAATATTATTATTGTTCTGGACATGCATTAATCGTTCTCGGGATGCGATTGTGGGGCCTAAATAAGAGGAATGACGATATCTATTTCTTTCTGATTGCGATGGAAGGCATGATGATTAGCGGTGTAAAGTACCAGTGCAGTTTGACCGGGGTTGATCTGAAAACACCACTGAAACTGCACTTGATACTGAATTTACATATCACCTATTCCGTGAGAAAAATGAACTCAAATCAAGCACCAGTGTCCATGGTAGTGATTCATCTGAAACTTTTCTCATTGGTGATAGCGTTATCCTATATTTAGTCGGCTAATCCAGGTCCCATAGCTGATGGTAGCGGTCTCGTGACCAGCGATAATAGAGCGCTAAAAAGGCATTAATATTGTTTGGATGAAATTGCTCAGGGTTGAAGTGTTCATTTTCAGGCAAATCAAGCGATCCATTTATCCATTGCAGTGTTTCTTTATATTCCTCATGGTCAGGATCATTCAGTATTGTGATTAAATTTTCATAACCATAAACGCCACCGGTATCTTCCGGGGGACATGCGCGGGCACCATCCAGACAGTAAAAAGGAAGCGGAAGATTATTTTCAGGATAATGACTGTTTTCTAGAGTAATTTCGTGTTCCCAGCTATCGCCGAAGTCATAGATATAGCTAAAAGATCTCCCTTTTTGTTTAATTAAATCAATCAGACGGTATAAGCACTCTTCCTTTCCATCAGACGAGCTTTCTGGCATTTCGGTTAGTCGCAGTTTGCCAATATGAAATTCATGCAGATGACTATCTTGCCATCCCATCACAATTTGTATGACATCATGCAGCCTATCGAGTGAGATAGAGGCTGGAACAACAAATTGCCGCCAGATAGCAGGTTGTGAGTCCGTGAGAGTAATTTTTAACTGATAGAATTTTTCGTTCACTACTGATCTCCTAATAGTTGTCGGATTATTCTTTCAACGTGTTCCATCTGTTGTCAATATTTTGTTGAATTTCTTTAGCTATGTTCATTATAGCATGATGGACTAGACATGATGTCGTAAAGTGAACTGCCGTACAGGCAGTTATGTTTTGGTTCTTCGATGACTAATGATGTAATAAAAGGAGCCAAGAATTTTTTAGCTTTTTTATGATGAATACGCTGCAATTTTTTCTTTTTTATTTCACCAAGATATATGAAAATCCATTTGAAAGAATGGCATATTCTTTACCAGTCCTGTCTGGTATTAATTTTTTGATCAATTACTGAAAATATTATATCCTAACTCTCAATGTTCTGAACAAGATATTAGCACAACTGATTGTATTCAGGATGTAGATTGATCAATTACCAATACTTTGATTTTATAAAATCATCCGTATTGGTAAGAGAAAATTATAAGTTTTGGTATATTTTCTTTATAGATTAAGGAAACGAGTTAGTTATGTTGTTAAGTAAAAAAAATCGAGAAATTTTCACTTTAGTGTGCTTATTTAGCTTTCTCACTTTAGCCCATTTAAGCCTTGGGTATCAGTTAAAGTTTATATATGTATTCAGTGCTTTTTCAATTCTAATTTTGTTATCTAATTTTAGTTGTTCCATATATTATATCTTCATATTTGCTATTGGGTTAACTGGTGTGGTTTATTCTCCAGTAGGATTGACTTATGGTTACCCTGATATTAACTCAGTAGGATCTTTAATTTATACTAATAAGAATGAGGCTATTGAATTCATCAGCGGGCTTCCTTTGTTTACCTATTTAGTTGCGTTGGCAACCATTATCCTAATGTTTTTGTCTCTTAAACTAAAAGTGACTTTGAAGCGAAACAATATAATACCTCTATCTCTGTTTTTTGTACTGTCATCTTTTTGGTCACCGGTAAGAGGATATATAAAATCTGATTTCAGTCCTGACTTTAATATATTGGCATCCGGTTTACCTGAAGTCAGATTTTTTAGCGATCTGGTGGAGAGCTATAATGAAGTTAATTCAGAAAGGGTGAAATTTGCTGAAATAATAAAACAAAAGGATTCATGGCAGCCGGTGGTGGAAGAGGATAAATATGAAACATATATAATGGTAATTGGTGAAAGTGTTAGAAAAGATTTTATGAATGCGTATGGCTTTCCTTATAATAATACGCCGTGGCTGGACAAAGCCAATGGCAAAATATTTACAAATTATATCTCATCATCGGCATCTACCCAGCTGTCTTTGACGAACTCACTTGCTCTGAAAGACGACAATGCTATCAATTTAAACAACAGTGTCATCACGTTAGCCAAAAAAGCGGGATTTTATACTTATTGGATATCTAACCAAGGGATGAAGAGTGCTTTTGATTCTCCGGTTGCTTTAATTGGGCAGCAGGCAGATAGTTTTAATTTTCTGAAAAGAGGCAGTTCTGATGACAGGCTTTATTTACCTGATGATAAATTGATGCCTTATATTAAAAAGGCGTTAATGTCAGAAAAGAAGAAAAAGCTTATTGTTATTCATTTGATGGGGTCTCATCCACAAGCGTGCGTCAGAACTAATGGAAAATATGATCTGTTTTTACAATCGAAAGAAATTTCCTGTTATATAAAAAGTATCGCCAATACAGATAAGCTTCTTTCTAAAATTACGTCTGAGGCGAATAATAATCATTTAAAATGGACTATGATATATTTTTCAGATCACGGTCTTTCTCATATTAATGAAGGAACCGATCAGGAAAATCTGACACATAATGACAAGAATAAACAGAGTTTTCAGGTGCCTTTTTTTATTACCGGAAGCGATTATTTTCATCGTGAAGAAATAACGGCAAAAAGAAGTGGATTACATTTTCTAACTTTATTTTCTCAATGGCTTGGAATAAAAGAAAAAAATATTCCCGATGACTGCAATATGATATCTAATAGCCAATGTAGTGGGCAAGATAAGATTATTACATTTAAAAATGAAGTTAAAGATTATGATGAATTGAATGAAGATTTTGCCGATACCCAACTCGTTTCGACGAAAAATAGTCATTAGTCTATTTGTTAATTATGTTAAATAATCATTAATGTGATAATTATTCTATTGATTATTTTATTGTTGTGTAAAATTGAATGGGCGAGAGGATTTTCTCTTTGAAGAAAATTCAGGGAGAAAAATCCTCTTACCCTCATCCATATTTTGTTATTACCATGACTTGAGCCGATTTTTCTGCGTTATCGGTGTGTGGCAATTCCTAAGCTCAGTTTAATACAGTAGCTCATCTCCTTGGGTTCGTTTGTTGGGAGTTGTTACTATTGCAATTGATGAGTTATCCACGCTTCAAATGATTGAAGCAGATTATATATCTAAATATATATGCTAACTTTATATTTTTATTTAATAACACAATATATTTATTTCTGAAAAATTTAATTTAAACGTAATTGTAAGAAATAAGAAGCTGTATCTTATGATATTAATAATTATTCTATCGAATGAAAAACCCTCATCAATACATAGACAAGGGATTTTTATTGCTAAGAAAAATAATTCCTTATACTACAGTGTTTTTTATAAAAAGAGATATTAAGATTAGTCGAGACCTTTTGACGGTGTTTCCCATATTCTGGAGAACCGTTTTACATTGCTTGCCGTGTAAATAACGGTATGGGATATATTGCGGTGGCCGAGATAATCCTGAATAAGGCGTGTATCTCTTCCGAGATCAGCGAGAGCATAACCGCAGGCATGTCTTAACATATGTGGGTAAGGTGAAATATTAACTAATGCTTGTCTGCCATAACGCTTTAATAAACCATAAACTTGCTGACGTGAAATAGCGCCTGATTTTTGTGATAAAAAGACCCACGATGAATCTGATTCTCTCCACTGCCTTCTTATATTAAGCCATTGATTTAAAGCAATTATTTCTTCTGTAAGCAGTGGGTGTGTTGTTGATAATCCCCCTTTTAGTCGCCTTACATGAATAATTTCCGAGTTAAGATCAAGATCGGATAGGGTTAGATTACATAGCTCACTGACTCGAAACCCATGAATGAAGCACATGAGTATCATGCAGTAATCTCTCTCAGCATGACGACCTTGACGTGCTTTTTCTAAAATCGCATTAATTTCATGTCTTGTTAAGAATTTACGCTTCTTCATGAAAATAGTTCCTGTGAAATCTGAGCAGATAGTTATCGGCAGAAAATAATATTAATCTACCGGAATATATCAATTAATAGAACTTCTATAAAATTATTAGCTGATAATTCTATTTATTTGTAACGAAATCTATAAATACCGTTTTCAGATAGTCACAAATAGTTATTTTTTAATAGAAAATATCAGCTTGTAAACTTTGTAATTATATATTTAGAAATCATTAGACAATAAAAAGAAACTAAACAGAATGCACCAAACTGTAAATATATTCCTACAAAACCACCGCTTAAGTCAAATTTAGTGTAATTCCAGATTGCCAATATTTAACTATTTATAATATATAGATTTTCTTGGATAATTTTTACTATTTCTCGTAACTAATATTAATTAGATTGTAAAAACTCAGTCAATTCATCTGAATTCAATCAGATATTAATTAATCACTCAGATTATTAATTTAAAGTTATATGAAATTTTGAATTTTTACTCCGAATTATTATTTGTTACCAGTGTTTTTAACCAAAAAAAACAGTTTGGTGCATTTTGTTTGGTTTTAAAAAATATTAATCCGAAATTTTGAAACCCTATTTTGTGCCGGATATCGGGTGCATGGATCGGGGATCCTGCGCTGCTATTTTTTTATGGTTATGGGTATTTATCCTTAAATTCAAGGAATTAATTCACATGAAATTGAATAAATTGGTTATGGCTCTAGGATTAGGCATGGCTTTAGTTGCAGGTTCTGTCAATGCAGCTAATCCTAGCCAAGGTCATGGAACGGTAACTTTTACGGGGTCTATCATTGATGCACCTTGTTCTATCACCCCAGAAACGGTTGATCAGGTTGTACCATTGGGTTCTATCTCTAACGTTTCTTTGAAAAACGGCGGTCGTTCTTCTTCTAAGTCGTTCAAAATTTCTTTAGAAAACTGCACGACTGAAACGATAAATACAGTGACGACGACGTTTACCGGTGCCAAATCCAGTATCACTGGCGGTGAGGGTCTGCTGGGTATTGAAGGATCGGCTAAAGGCGCAGGCATTGCGATCACCGATGGGGGTGGCAATAAGATTAAACTGGGTACCCCTTCTCCCGCAGTAGCACTGCATGATGGTAGTAATGATCTGAACTTCGCTGCTTATCTTCAAGGTGATACAGGGCCTGATGCCGTTGTTCCGGGTGATTTCACCGGTATTGCCAATTTCCAACTAACTTATCAATAACCCTTTCATGCATGGAAACGCTTACAGGGAAGCGAGCGTTTCTTAATTAAAAGTCTTGAATGAGTTTAGCCGGAGAGAAGTCATGAGCCGATATTCTGCCGTTGTTGTGGTGCCCTGCCTGCTAATGTTTTCCTGCATTGCTGTCGGTGCTCAAGCAACTGCTACACGAGGAACACAAGGGCATGGTCGCGTTAGCATGCAAGGCGTCATTATTAATTCGGCCTGTGCGATTAACGCAGGTAGCCGTGACCAGACGATTGAGTTAGCCACGACTCCAGTAAGCCGGATGGTCCATGATGGACAGGGACCTGTGCGTCCCTTTTCCATTCGCTTGACTAATTGCGTACTGACTTCTGCCACATTGGGTAAGCCTGACCGGCGTCACTTTCAGATGATGTTTGACGGCGTACCAGATGGGAACAATTTGCGATTGTATGGTGTGGCGCGAGGTGTCGCGTTGCAAATTACTGACATAGACGGCAATCAGGCCTATCCGGGAACGCCATTACCTGTGAAGGAGTTACAGGAAGGGCATATGACGCTTAATTATGCGATGCGATTGGTGGGTAATGACCAGTTATTACAGGTGGGGCAGTATCGAACCACTGTCCGGTTCAGGCTGGATTATCATTAATCATCGATCAGAGAATGTTATGGCTTTGTTTTTTGGTTTGACCGCTGAACATGACAGGGTGGTTTCAGTTCGGCGTGTCCTGAAATCTTTTACTGTTTTGGCCCTGTTTGCCTTGATGGGTACTCATGTTGCGTATGCGGAAGAAGAAATTGAATTTAATACGGATGTATTGGATGTTCAGGATCGCTCGCGGATTGATTTAAAAGAGTTTTCCCGTGCTGGTTATATTATGCCGGGGGATTACCAGATGATGATACGTCTGAATAAAAATGAATTATCGGAGATGCCGGTGACTTTTATGGTGCCACCGGATGATCCCAAGGGCAGTGTAGCCTGTCTGCCGCCAGAGATGGTGAAGCAGCTAGGACTGCGGGCGGAATGGGAATCAAAGATTACCTGGTGGAATAACAAACAGTGCCTAGAGATTAAAACGCTGCCAGGAATGATGGTGCGCGGCGATTTGGGCAGCAATACGTTATATCTGAGTGTGCCGCAGGCTTATCTTGAATACAGCTCATCAGACTGGGACCCGCCATCACGTTGGGATGAAGGGATTTTGGGAATGATGTTTGATTATAACGTCAACGCTCAGGTATCTAAGCCGGCTAAGGGAAATGAGAATCATAATATCAGCGCCAACGGCACAACCGGGATAAATTTTGGGGCGTGGCGTCTGCGAGCAGATTGGCAGTCACAGTATAACCACACCACTGGTCGGGCAGGGAGTACAGAAAGAAATTGGGATTGGAGCCGTTACTACATGTACCGGGCAATACCGCATTGGCAGGCCAAACTGACACTGGGTGAGGATTATCTCAATTCAGGTATTTTTGACAGCTTTCGCTTTACCGGAGCGAGTCTGGTGACGGATGACAATATGTTGCCGCCAAACCTGCGTGGTTATGCGCCGGAGGTGACTGGCGTAGCGAAAACCAATGCCAGAGTGACCATCCGTCAGCAGGGCCGGGTGTTATATGAGACCCAGGTTGCGCCCGGCCCATTCCGTATTCAGGACATCAATGATGCGGTCAGCGGCAAACTGGATGTACGGGTGGAAGAACACGATGGTGGTATACAGGAATTTCAGGTCGATACCGCGAGTATTCCTTACCTGACCCGTCCGGGCCGGGTGCAGTACAAACTGGCGGCGGGTAAGCCAACCAATTGGCAGCACCATAGTGAGGGGAACAGCTTTGGGCTGGGCGAATTTTCCTGGGGGATAAACAACGGTTGGTCGCTGTATGGTGGGTTATTGGGGGCTGGAGATTATAACGCCCTGTCGTTGGGGGTAGGCCGTGATCTGATGGCCTTCGGCGCATTGTCATTTGATGTGACTGAATCCCGTGCCCGTTTACCGGATGAGGGCCAAACCTTGACCGGCGGCTCTTATCGTCTGAACTATTCCAAGCGTTTTGAGCAATATGACAGTCAAGTGACGTTTGCAGGTTATCGTTTCTCGGAACGTGACTTCATGAGCATGAGCCAGTATTTGGATCGCCGTTATCACGACGGGGATGCGGAGAGCAATAAAGAACTTTATACCATTATGTTGAATAAACAGTTCACAGATTTGGGAGTCAGTACTTATCTGAACTACAGCCACCAAACTTACTGGAACCGGTCGAACAATGATCGCTACAACATATCGGTATCACGCTATTTCGGTATTGGAACTATTAAGAATATCAACCTGAACCTGTCCGCTTATCGTAATAAATATGAAGGTAAAAATGACGATGGTATGTATCTGACGTTATCCCTGCCGTGGGGGAATTCAGGAACGATCAGTTATAACGCGATGGTTAACCGCAAAGGTAATTCCAATACAGTAGGTTATTACGACCGGATTACTGAAAACAGCAGCTATCGTTTAGCGGCGGGCACCAGTATTGACGGCAAGGCAGCGGCTAACGGCTATTTAACCCATTACGGTGATCTTGTCCAACTGACGACCAGTGCGAGTTATCAGGATGGGCGTTATACCTCGGCGGCGCTTGCTGTCCAGGGTGGGG
Source organism: Photorhabdus sp. RM323S (assembly GCF_042879375.1). Taxonomy (NCBI): domain Bacteria; kingdom Pseudomonadati; phylum Pseudomonadota; class Gammaproteobacteria; order Enterobacterales; family Morganellaceae; genus Photorhabdus; species Photorhabdus sp. RM323S. Next base: position 18,245 of record NZ_JBHFKZ010000005.1, on the reverse strand, counting down.
TGACTGTCACATCAGAAGGTGCGGCACTGCATCGCATCAATACCCCGGGTACGACGCGTCTGATGGTGGATACCGATGGTGTAGGGAACGTCCCGGTGAAAGGCTTCGGTGCGATTACCCATACCAATATGTTCGGTAAGGCAGTGATCTCTGATGTAAACAACTACTACCGCAACAGTGCGAGTATTGATTTGAATAAACTGCCGGACAATGTGGAGGCAATACGGTCGGTACAACAAGCGACGCTGACGGAAGGGGCAATTGGTTACCGTAAATTTCAGGTGATATCCGGTGAGAAAGCGATGAGCATGATCCGTTTGCCAGACGGTAGTACGCCACCGTTTGGGGCCACTGTGTTGAATAAAGATAAACGGGAGATCGGTATCGTCAATGATGGTGGGAATACCTATCTGAGCGGGATAAATCCGGGGGAAAAACTGGATGTACGCTGGGATGGGAAGTTGCAGTGTGTGATTGAACTACCACATGAATTACCCATAGTTGAAGAGATGGCCTCGTTATTACTGCTCTGCCAGTTGGCCAGCGGTAATAGCAGCCATAGCTTCAACTGACAGGCAGCGTGGAAACCTTGTTGCTGTCACCGGAACTTATCGCGGTGACCTGTAATGACGCTGAAATGACATATTCTGAGAAATGAGTAATTGAGCATGAAATTGAAGAAAACAGTGAACGCAGTAACGATCGCCGCCCTGAGTTTGTCAGTGGTCAGTGAGTCAATGGCGGCCATTGCACTGGATCGTACCCGGATAGTGTTTAACGGTGAGGATAAATCCACCAGCATGGATATCAGCAACCAGAACAAAGAGTTGCCATATTTGGCTCAGGGCTGGATAGAAGATGAGCAGGGTAACAAAATCAATGGTCCGTTAGTGGTGACACCTCCAGTGCAGCGAGTGGAGCCCGGGGCAAAGAGCCAGGTGAAAATACAGTCACTGCCAGCAATAGCACAGCTGCCACAGGACCGGGAAAGCCTGTTCTATTTTAATTTGCGTGAAATTCCACCGCGCAGTAAGAAGCCGAATACATTGCAAATTGCGTTGCAAACCCGAATAAAGCTGTTCTACCGGCCGAAAGCGATTTTTGCCAGTCGTACTGATCTGGATAACCCTTGGCAGGAGAAGATGACACTGACACGTCAGGGGGATCAATATCAGGTGAACAATCCGACACCGTATTACATCACTGTGGTGGATGCGTCGAGTCAGCTTAAGGGAAAAACGGTGGAGGACTTTAAGCCATTGATGGTGGCACCCAAAAGCAGTGCCACGCTGAGTGGGAGTGCCGGGGCTTTGGGAAATGCGCCAGTACTGACCTATATCAATGATTATGGTGGCCGGCCGCAACTGACATTTAACTGTGCAGGAAACCAGTGTCAGATGGCTAAACGTTCGTCGTGACGGACGAAGCCGGGAGAAGCGACGATGAACATAGAACGGACAGGTTGCGTACTGGCACTGGCGATCTTACTGATACCGGTGACGGTGAGTCAGGCGGTGGAGAGCCGGGTTGCGGATATAGCGGATATAGATGGTCACCACGGTGAACTGCATGTGTTTGGTATGTTAACTGAGGCGGCGTGCCGTCTGGATATGACTTCCCTGATATTCCGCGACTGTTTGCGGGCCAAAGGAGCGGTGCGTGATACCCGGACAGGCAATCTGACGTGGGGTAATTTGCAGCCGGTGGTGACTATCAGTTTTGTGGCTGCGGCGGATCGGGATTATCCCCATCTGGTACGGGTGGCGGGTGTCACCGGGTTGGGGTTACAGATCACAGATTCCGCTAACAATGATATCCGGCTGGGAGACCGGGGACGCCCGCGTTTTGTGGCAGCCGGGCAGGATAGTCTGACGTATTACGTAACACCGGTGCGGACGTCGGGAGCATTGGGGATCGGGCATTACTGGGACGTGGTGGATTTTAGGGTGAATTATGACTAAACCTCTGCGAATAAAAAAACTGTACCGCAGGCAAAAAAAATGGGTTGTATTACTGCTGGGTTGTTTGCTGAGTGCCAGTGCTCAGGCTGATTTACCGACAAAAAGGGTAAACGTTGCAGTAACGCCGTTTAGCAGCCTTTCGGGTAAAACGCCGGTCAATATATATGGTGTTGTTATCGCGCCTCCACCTTGTGTGATTAATAATGGTAATACTATTGATGTGGATTTTGGTGAAGTGCTGATTACTCGTATTGATGGAGTTAATTACATGAAGCCGGTTAAGTACACGGTGAAATGTGAAAAAATGCCGGCCAATGCGATGAAAATGATGATATCGGGTAACACCGCCAGTTTTGACCGGGCAGTGTTACAAACCAATCACTCTGGGCTTGGTATCGCGGTTATTCATAACGGACAGAAATTACCCGTCAATGATTGGATGAAATTTACCTACCCGGATTTTCCTGAATTACATGCGGTGCCGGTAAAAAATATGACCGCAGTATTGAAAGGCGGTGATTTTGGCGCAGCTGCCACGATGATGGTTGAATACCAATGAACAGGAGGCACTGATGAAGCATTTGATTTATCGTGCTTTCTGGACGGTTTGCCTGGGTTTGAACAGTGTAATGCCGGGGCAGGCGGCAGATAATATGTGGTTTCATGGCACACTACTTGAACCGCCCCCTTGCATTATTAATGACGGCAATATGATTGACATCTATTTCGGTCATAACGTTGGAATACATAAGGTGGATGGGGTGAATTATACCCAGCAGGTGAATTATCAATTGGTGTGTGCGCCTAATGTTTCAGGCTGGAGTTTAGGATTGACAGTGATTGGCCCACAGACTTCATTTGATGCTGCTGCTTTGAAAACAAATATCACCAATTTGGGTATTCGTCTGACTTTGGATGGTAAAGCATTCACCCTTAACAAGCGTATTCCGGTGACATCACAGAAACTGCCGGTGATACAGGCTGTGCCGGTGAAGAAACCGGGGAGCATGTTACCAGAAGGGGCGTTTGAAGTGACGGCGACATTACTGGCGGAATACCAGTGAAAGGAAAGCCAATGAATTATTTCAAGTTATTCGTGTTGCGCGTTGGTTTTATGATTGTGGCTACTGCGGTTTATTGCCATCAGGTGGTACAGGCTGCGGATAATATGCGTTTTTACGGCGCATTGGTTGAAGAACCCTGCACGATTCAACCGGGTGATGAAGATATCCGGCTTGATTTGGGCACGATTGCTGAAAAATATTTGTATCAGCATGGCCGGACCAATAGTGAGCCTTTTCAGCTAAGGCTGTCTGGCTGTGATATGAGTGTGGGGAAATCTATTAAACTGACATTCAGTGGGGTAGAAAACACACAATTACCGGGTTTATTAGCATTAGGCGCGGGTAGTCAGGCTTCCGGGATTGCCATTGGTATCGAAACGGCGGAAGGCAAACGGTTACCGTTGAATAAAAATGGGGATGCCTATTTGCTAAAAGAGGGTGAAAACGTGATTATCCTGAAAGCGTATGTACAGGCTGAACCAACGGCGCTGGCTAACCAGACGATTAAACGGGGCGTGTTTCATGCTATTGCGACATTTAATCTCAACTATGACTAATCGCACAGTTTTGGTTTTATTTTATTAGGTAAGTAAATGAAAAAATTATTCTCTGCTTGTCTGGTATTTTTATCGCTGTTTTCATCAGGTGCTGCGGCATCAATATTTTCATATATCACTAAATCTGAAGGTGTTCCCACAAATGCCTATTATACTTTTGTGATTGAACGCTGGGACGAAGAGAACGATTTTACGCCAAATCCTTGTTATGGTTATTCTGCGTGTTGGGTGTCTGTTAACCATCGTCATAGTGTAGACGGTTATTCAGGGCAGCCATATAAACTATTCAATATCCGTGTAGAAAGATACAGGACGATGAAACAAGTTCAGGCTCAGATATTGAAACAAACCAGTTTTCCCATTACCGGAATTGCAAAGCATTTTGGCCCGGCTATTCAGTCTCACCAGGAATGTGTGGGGTTGTTTTATGAAACCGATCGAAATGGTTTTAGAGGAAGACTATTACCGGGATCTTTATGTGGTATTGCCCCCCCTCCGATAGGTTTTTGTCAGGTCAGTGAGGGTTCAGTTGAACTTAATTACGGCAACATTGATGAAGAAAAATTGGAAGGTGCAACCAGAGCCGAGAATATTAATGTGACCTGTAATAGAGATATGGAGATTATTGTGACAGCGACTGGCCCTGACAGGGGATTCGTGCCGTTGAGAAGTGATGGTAGTTTGAAAGCCCAGTTATTATTAAATGATAGAAAAGGCGAAGAGGGTGTTTCTGTTTTTGTACCGGCGGGAGGAAGTGTACCGGTTACGGTGAAATCAGTTTTACAGAAAAATGGCAGAGTAGAAGCAGGCCCTTTTTCTGGCTCAGGGGCAATAATTTTGGCAATGCCATAAAATAGGGTGTTTTTTTAAGCTAAAGGCTGGGATGAAAATGAAACAAGATCATCTATTAGTAGGGAAGCGTATTCAGAAAAGAAGGAAAGAATTAGGTATGACCGCAGTAAAATTGTCGGAACAAATAGGTATCAGCCAACAACAACTTTCACGCTATGAAAGAGGGATAAACCGCATTAATTTATCCCATCTGGTGCAGATCGCGTCAATATTGGATACACCGATAAACTGGTTTTTCCTTGATTGTAGCTACCCTGCAACCAATAACAACGTCAGTAAATTAACGGACCAGTATATTCCTATTGCGGAAGCGACATTGGGTAAATTTGGGTGTTAACTGATTATGGTTTAAAAGGGGGGAAGATATAAACTGGTCGATGGCTGAATTTCGTGACCGACGGAACGGTCACTTTAATGATTTCGTTGTTAGCGATATTTTTACCACAAATAATATAGTCGATTCTTATCTATTTCACCTTTTGAAAAAATTATTAAAATTTAGATAGTAATTCAATTATGTAACCGTCAGGTCGTCCATTGAAGCAGGAATCCCTTTCAAAGCCTAATATATCCTACCGATGCTGAAAAATTTATAAAAATGGCTAATCTACTTTTCCGTGATTCAGGGAGATGCTGTTTTTGAACACCTGTTTCTTAGGCGTCGTTTCCTCAGTTTTAGGGCCTCTTTTCAGTTATTTGATGCACGGATAGAACACTCACGACACCGTTGCGTTCAGGGATTAACGTTGAATGTGTCGGGGGAGGTTAATCACTGATTGTCTCAAGAAGAGAACAAACTGCCACTCAATATTTCCCGCTCAGAAATAGATATGTTAGCGACGGTTTAACCAAGATTAAGGTTGGTTAATAAGCAACAAAATAACTCAAATGACAAGTAAACGCACCATGTTAGCGATCTGACTGTTTAACCTGTCGTGATGTTGTTTTAGGCAAAATGTATCGAATAGATAAAAGGAGTAGATGAAATGAAAAAACAAATTTTGAAGACTTGTGCGATAGCGGCGCTGTGTCTGGGCGGGATGTCGCAGGCTATGGCGGAGGAGGTTAGTGCCGGTACCCTGACGGTGAGCTCTTCAGTGACCGCAGAGACTTGTAAGTTTGCAGCAATAGAGCCTGTTAGTCTCGCCGCTTTGGTATCTGATTTTACTGGGAAGGGAGATGGCGTAATCTTAGCTAACACGCAAAAATTCGTTACGATTAAAACGGAAAAATGCCCTCTGTGGAGTTCCGCGAAAAGCGCTAAATTGACGGTCTCCGGCACCGCAGCAGGACCAGGAGCCAATTACTTTCAGCTTCTAAACTCCACCGGTAATACTGCAATCACCGACCATGCGGCTGGCCTGACGATAAATGATAAGCTCATGGCACCAGGTGCAGCAGTTAACCTAAAAGATCCCCAATACAGTCCCGCAGTAGCCGGTGATAATGCCATCACGCTTAAGGTAGGGCTGGCTAAACTTGGTGTGGCGGCGGTAAAAGCAGCAGACTCCAAAGCGAACCTGACCGTGAAAATAGCGTATGACTAATTCAACTCCGCTAGGCGTTAGGAACATATAGCTGTGGAATTGGACAGGGAGGTCCAATTCTTACTTACGCAATACCAATCCAGACATTTTCAGGTGAGTCAGTGAAAAGATTGATTAGAGCAATGATAGTGACCGGTCTGTTAGGTGGCTCGGTCACTTCCGCGCAGGCGGAAGGAGTGGGGATCAATACTACCCGCATTATCTATCCAGCAGATAGCCACGCGACAACCGCCTCAGTGAGCAATACCAGTAAAGAGGCGGTCTATTTGATGCAGGTGACAGTTAGTTCTACTTTTGAGGGAGATAAAACCGCCCCATTTTTGGTGACGCCGCCCCTGTTTCGTATAGAACCAGACAGCCAAAATCAGGTACGCATCATCAAAACTGGCCCGTCACTGCCTGCCGATCGGGAATCCCTGTTCTGGTTTACGGCGAAGGCCATTCCGTTAAGCTCTGAATCCGATAATCGCTCCCGGAAGAATGTCTCCGGCGGAATACAGTTTGCTATCGCTAACACGATTAAGCTGATGTATCGCCCGTCGGGGTTGTCGGTTTCGCCGGAGCAAGGATTTGGTTCACTGCGTTTCAAACCGACAGCCGCGGGAATCACGGTCACCAATCCGTCACCTTATTACATCACCTTAACTTCCCTAAAGGTGGGTGGACAGGAGGTGATGATGCAGCAGAAAGCGAACATGGTCTCCCCATTCTCTGACCTCTCTCTACTACTTAAAGGAGGGCATTATCCAGCCAAAGTAAGCTGGACGGTGATTAATGATCTCGGCGGAGAATCCACTTATCAAGGAGAGATACCGTAATGCAAAAACCGTGGCCCCTTATCAGACAGACAACACTGGCTGCTCTGCTCTGTACTGCCCCCCTGCCCGGGGGAACGAGCCCAAACACGGCAGAACTGACATTGGCGCTGACGTTGGAGCAGCCAACCTGTGAACTCAATATGCAGACATTCCATGTCGAGTTTTCATCTGTGCCTCTCACTGAGGTGCGGCACAGCACGCAACATATTGATGCGGCGGGCAGCAAACCCATTACGTTGACGTTGTCAGGCTGTGCGGGATCAGCCAGAGCGGGCCGTACCCCGGCCATTAAAATAGCCGGCACCACGCCAGAAAGCCACCCAACGCTATTTCGGGATAAAGCTTCCACGGTGGAGGGAAATGTGGGATTTGGCCTGCGCTATCAATTGCCGGGAGGCGGGTTGGGGAGCTACCTGAAAAATGGCGATTATGTGAATTTGGCGCCACCGGGTAATGCTGCCAAAGACAGTCAAATTACCTTCCTGATGGATATGCGGCATGAGTCCGGCGCGGCGGTACCGACCCCCGGTGAACTGACTGCGCACATTCAATTCCAATTTGACTATCACTGAGTGCAGCTCAGGTAACAGGTTTCAGGAGGAGTGGTGGAAACAGGTCGGGTACGCCCAGCGCGGTACCGGTTGGTACCATTGGTGTTCTGGCTAGGGTTAGGGATAACCGGCACAGAATCCTGTCAAGCAGCCGGTATCAGCCTGAATAAAACTCGCGTCATTTTTACCCAAGGCGAGCGGGCACAAATGCTGACAGTGGTCAATACCACACCTCAGGCGTGGCTGGTGCAGGTAAGGATAACGGAAGATCAGGAGAAAACCACGCCGGTGTTTGTGGTGACACCGCCGCTGTTCAGGCTGGAGGCCAACAGTCAGAACAGCTTGCGTATTTTGCCAACGTTTCATCAATCCCCTTTTCCGGTGGATCGGGAATCGCTCGGGTATGTACAGATGAACGCTATCCCCGCGACTCAGCGGATGACGGATGAGCATATTCGGGAGCAAGCGTCGATGAGCGTGGGGATGCGGATCAAGTTTTTCTGGCGGCCGCGTAGCCTGTCTCTGTTGCCGGAAGAGGCGTATGGACAGCTTCGCTTTCAGTCGCAACCCGAAGGCATCAAGGCGTGCAATCCCACCCCGTATTTCCTGTCGCTGGACAGCCTCACGATGGACGGACAAACGCTCGATCTAAACCGCTATCCCTCAATGATAGAGCCGCAGAATTGTGTGACCTATGTCGGGCAGGTGGGTAAAAAATCGGTGAGCTGGTCGATGATTAATGATTACGGCGGGGCTTCAAAAATATTTACGGCTAAAGTGGCGAGTTAAATCCGCCATTGTTTTCTACGGAGGTGGGGAATGAAAAGAGTCAGTAACAGGCATGGGCGGACATACTGGGGGTTAATGCTTTACCCCCTCGGTTTCGCCCTACTGTTAGGGAATATATTCAAGGCGCAATCGGCTGATAATCAAGGGCTATCGTTCTCTCCCATGCAGCTGTCTTATGTAGCTAAAGATAGCCCGGGTGGTGTAACACTTAGCATAACTAATCACACTGCGCAGGGTTATTTGGTACAGGGATTTGTCAGCCCGATGGATCCGGATACGGGTCGTTTTGACACCAAAGCTGGGCAAGTCCCTCCTTTTGTCGTGCTGCCGCCGTTAAAACGGGTCGAAGCCGGCGGGAAATTTTCATTCCGTATTCGCCAGCTTGGAGGACAGTTACCACAGGATCGGGAATCGGCCTTTGTGGTCTCGCTGCGGGCTATCCCGGGAATTGCCATACCGGATACCACGGATGCACCGGCATTAAGCCACTGGACAGGTAAAGCTTCGCAGGTGCAGGTTGCCTTACAGATGAATATTCGACTGTTTTATCGTCCTCAAGGAGTGCCTGCCCGGGATAACGCCACGGTGGCTAAACAGGTGAAATTTTCCCTTCTGAGAACGCAGTTGCGGGTGGAAAATCCCACGCCCTATTTTCTGACCTTTTCTGTCCTGAAAGTGGGCACCCAACAGGCAGATGATCATATACGTCAGGCGATGGTGCCCCCGAAAGGCATACAAACCTATTCGTTTCAAACTTATTCGTTTACCGCTGGGATACCGAGGCCATTGGTCTGGCGTTTTCCCGGCGACGGTCAGGATCGCCATGTTCCGTTATAACCCACCCTCATCTGCGGGCAATGACCGGCAAAGTGACCTCAAGATTAACAGCATAGGCTTAAGTTAGAAGCAGAGATGGGCTATGGCAATAAACATTTTATTTTCGTCTGCGCGGCTGGCGGGTAGCCAATGTGCGCCCGGTCAGCCGGTCAGTTTCCGGCTCCGTCCTGTATATGTATGTCTGCTATGCTCACTGACGGCGACAACCTTGCCCATCTCCGCGCGGGAATACTTTAATCCCGCGTTCCTGATGGGGGCAACGGGGGAGCAGGAGCATATCGATCTTTCGGCGTATGAAAACGAGGGGTATGTCGCACCGGGACGCTATTTGGTGGATGTCTACATGAACCAGAATAAGGCGGATAACCGTGAGATTGAATTTAGATTGGTGAATGGGCATCTCCAACCGGTATTCACCGTTGCACAGTTGGAAGAATATGGGGTCAATACCCGCGGGTTACCGGCTTTTCAGGGAAAAGCGAGCGACAGTACTATCATGGATCTGGCAAAACAGATCCCGCATTCCCGCTCGACATTAGATTTTGCCCGTTTGCGTCTGGATCTGAGTGTCCCTCAGGTAGACATGCAGCCCCACCATTCTGGGATGGTCGATCCGTCACTGTGGGATAACGGGATCCCAGCCTTTTTGATGAATTACACCATCAACGGTTCGGAAGGACGTTATGACGGCCGAGGAACTGAAGGTGGATCACGCTCCCGTAACCTGTTTGCCTCTTTTCGTAATGGGTTGAATCTGGGGCCGTGGCGTCTGCGCAGTACACAAACTTACAGTTACAATCGCCAGCGCAACGAAGGACCTCCCTCTACGCAGACTCAATGGCAGGTGAGTAATACCTATTTGCAACGTAATGTGCAGTCACTGCGCAGTGAGTTTACGGCCGGTGAAACGTATACCGGTGGCGATATTTTTGACAGTATCCCGTTGCGTGGCATGAAGTTGGTTTCTGAGGAGGCCATGTTGCCTGACAGTCAGCGCGGTTTTGCCCCAGAGATAACTGGTGTAGCGAACTCCAATGCGCAGGTGACCGTGTCCCAAAATGGCTATACCGTATATCAAACCACGGTGGCACCGGGGCCATTTCGTTTCACCGACCTGTACACCATCGGGGACTCTGGCGACCTGACGGTCACGATCAAAGAGGAAGATGGCAGTACCCGTGTCTCCACTATCGCCTCTTCGTCTGTCCCGATGATGCAGCGTCCCGGTGGCATTAAATATGAGTTGACAGCCGGTCAATATCACGGCGGCAGCCTCACCGATGGCAGCCGTTCCCCGATATTTGCTCTGGGCACTCTGGTCTATGGCTTGCCACACAATATTACCCTGTACGGTGGGGGATTGGTTGCAGGCAACTACCAGTCGAGTGTATTAGGCACGGGAGTGTCATTAGGGACATTTGGCGCACTGTCTGCGGATGTGACATTTGCCCGTGCTCAGTTGCCAGAGGATAAGGGGCAGGAAAATAACCGGCAACAGGGCCAATCTTATCGGGTGAAATATACCAAGAACTTGATCAGTACCGGCACCGGCATTGATCTGGCAGCCTATCGCTATTCCAATCAGCATTACTACAGTTTCAGCGATGTTAATAGCATGGGGTACAACCTGAATGAATATCAGGTCCCGTGGGCGCTTGACCGACGTCAAAGCACCTGGCAGGTGAACCTGCATCAAACGCTAGGGCGTTGGGGTAGTCTTTACGCCACTGGGACGCGCAACGATTATTGGAATGGCCGTACCGACAACAATCTGAATTTGGGTTATAACGCGATGCTGATGGGGATCTCTTATAACCTGAGTTATAACATTTATCGTATAGAAGGGGCAGGCCAATGGTCAGAGAATCGCCAGGTGTCATTTAATACGCAGGTCCCGCTCAGTCTCTTTGGGCCATCGCCTGCGTTACGGGGTGCTTACACCCGTTATACGGTCTCGCGCGACTCGCAGGGTAACCTCACTCAGCAGACTGGGATCAGTGGCATGTTATGGGATAACCGCTTGAATTATAACCTCCAGCAAGGTTGGGGGAACAAGGGCCAGCAAAACAGCCGGGCCTTGTCTCTGAGTTATCAGGGCAGTCAGGGAAGCCTTAATTTGGGCTACAACGACAGCGCCAATAGCTATCACTTTACCTACGGTGCTTCCGGTGCCCTCCTAACCCATCCTTACGGCATGACGCTATCACGCTCACTGGGAGATGAAGCGGTATTGGTTCGCGCGCCCGGGGCGAAAGGGGTGACGGTCGGTGACGGCAACGTGCAAACCGACTGGCGTGGCTACGCCGTACTGCCTGGCGGATCGGTCTACCACAAAAACACCATCAATCTGGATCCGTCCACCCTGCCGGAAGGGGTCGATATTGACCAGACCAGCAAAAACGTTTATCCGACCAGAGGAGCAGTGACGTTGGCAAATTATCAGGTTCGTTCAGGCAGTCAGTTACTGTTGACTTTGACACATCATGGCAAGCCCGTGCCCTTTGGGGCCACCGCGACGCTGGAGGGGAATGCAACTCAAGCCGGCGGCGGCATTGTGGGTGACAACGGCCGGGTTTATCTGAGTGGTATGCCCCCCGCTGGCCGCGTAAAAGTCAAATGGGGAAACAGGGCAACGCAACAATGTACCACCCGTTATCAGGTGCCGTCCGATACACCAGGGCAACTGGTGCAGGCAGATGCGATGTGTCTATAGCGTTACCCTCATGTGGACACCGCCAAAAGTGAGGTTATCTCGGCGGTTCAAAGTAAGCGATTTGAACAGATGAGTAATTTGGAGAGAAGAATGTTAAACACTGAACGTTTGTGGCGCGGTAATGTAGCAAATCCGATCTTAACTCTTATGGCCCTGAGGACATCATTGCTCTTTTTATTGACCACTTTGCCACTCCAAGCGGCAGGGATTTATCAGGACTGTGAGATTGAACTGGTGAATAAGGTGAGCAATGTCACCGTAACCGGCTATGCCATGAGGCCGAACAACAAAGATAAGCGTAATTATTCACGGGATGAGATAGTGGGTTATACCACCAGTGGCCTCCTTGACTGGTCGACAACCTGTCGTGTCCCAACAGGGACGCAGTTTATGGCCTACACGATAGAGTCTGGGACTGATCCATTGATTTCCTCGTCGTCACCCAGTAGCGTCCGGATCGGACGAGCCGGCGACTTTATGGTTGATATCGGGCAATCTTCACTCTCTTGCCGGACACACGGTTCACCCGGTACGTATCACTCTGCCAATCTGGCGGGTGGGAATACCGGGGTTAACATTCCCTGCGTCCCAGATACCAACGGCTTAGTTGATATCAGTGTCCGCATCGTGACCGGGGCGATTTACCCGGACAGTGACGGCAATTTCAATGCGAAGGCAGGAGGCAGCCCCCTGTCAGTTGGTGCGATCGGCTGGACTCCCGTAACCATATCGGGTTTTAACGGGAGGCTGAAACCACTGTGGACCACGGTCATCCTCTCACCGGTCAAAAAGCCATCCACCTGTGCGGTTGTCCTGACGCCGTCATCGGTAGATTGGGGCACCGTGAAAAGAGCCGGTAAACAGCAAGGAGACTCACTGGCGTCAGCAAGACAGATAGGGATAAGAAGTTCGTGTTCCGGCGATGACGGGGTATTTCAAAATTCACGTCTGCTCTATCGGATCGATGGACCATTTGTCCCGGGAAAACCCAATGCACTAGCCTCCTCAATAGAGGATGTTGCCTTCATATTCACCGATTCCGCTAACCGGCCCTTATCACTCAGTACCGGGCACAGAGGTGAGGGGGAGAACGCAAGATACGTTAAGCAGGGGGATGATAACTATACGGCATCAACGCAAGTGTCTGTTGTACCCGTTCTGTTGAAGACTGACGGCACCGGAGGGCAAGCCACAGCCGTTGCAGTCATTTCAGTGTGGTCGGATATTAACTTTGTCGAACCGTCTGCTTGATTGTTGCTATCGTTGCAGCGCCTCCCGGCGCTGCTGTTTTCTGCTTAACAAAAACACCTATTTCAAGCACAGGTGCTTTTGTATTTAAATTATATACAGCATTTGCTATACCACATCTAACCCCGCATTTCTGTTATTTCAATTTCTTTATCGAAACGTAAATGCTCATCGGCAGCCATCGGAATTAACCAGCGTAAGTTATAGATAACATTATCGGGTAATGCATTTGTTTCATAGATATTGACGATCTCTTTTTCAATAGATTTTGCAGAATAAACCCGATCATCACACATATAGAGAAAATTTACCCGGTAAACGTCAGGGCGAGTTAAGACGGTAAATAGTCTCCATTCTTCAGGGCGTGTTTCAATTCCTGCTTCTTCAGCGAATTCTCTTGCCATTGCCTGTTGAGGGCTTTCACCTGTCTCTATTTTACCGCCAATCCCGTTAAGTTTCCCTGCTTGCCAACTGGGTTGTAATTTTGAGATTAAAGAGACATGTTTTTTATCTTTAGAAAACATAAATCCAGTTACATAATGAATCATTATCTTTCCCGCTCTTATTATTGAATGACTAATGTCTGATTTCTATCTGGTCCATATGAGATATACTTGATAGGAACTCCAGCATAGTCTTGAATAAAAGACAAGAAGTTAATCAATTCGGTGGGAAGCTCTGTCAGGTGTGTATATGATCCGTTAAGCTCTCCCCAGCATTTAAACGTTTTATAGATAGGTTTTGCTCTGTCTAACTGTAATAATGCGTTATCACAACTCACGATTTCATCGTCAATTTCATATGCAATAGCCGCTTTTATTTCGTGTAAACCAGCAAGAACATCAACATTCGTAATTGCCAGTTCTGTTACCCCATTAAGTTTTACCGCATGTTTAATCAGAGATAAATCCAACCAGCCACAACGTCTTGGCCTTTTTGAAACGGTACCATATTCATTTCCACGTTCCCGAATATAGTCAGCTTTCTCGTCAGATAACTCTGTGGGGAATGGTCCGTTGCCTACGCGGATCATATAGGATTTCATCACACCGACAATATGTATTTTCTGCGCCGGGATACCTATCATAGCAAAACAAGTTTGAACTAATGTCTGATATGCTACGGTATAAGGGTAAGTACCAAAACTATTATCTAAGAAAGTGGCTTGTGATGTTTCAAGTAAGACATCTTCTCCAGAGTTCAGCAAGTCACCGATGACCTCATTAGTAAATGTGAAATAAGGCTCTATTCTCTTGCCATATTGATGCGTTTTCTCTAGCATCTCTTCAAAATCTAATGTGGCTTCTTCATTAAAAACATGATTAATCTGTTTTTCCCTGATCCCCCAAAGAAACTCTAATTTTGTTCTTAATTTCTCTTTATCTAAGGTATCAATAAGCCGGATACCATGACGATTAGATTTATCTTCAACGCAGGCACCGACGCCTACACCAACCGATCCTATTTTATTTTTACCTTTATATTTCTCTGATGCTTTATTTAACTCGGCATGTAATGGCAAAACGATATGGCATCGGGGATCGATAAATATATTAGAGTTAATGTTCTCTTTTTGTATGAAATCAATCTCTCTAATGAGTATCGGCAGGCTGATTAAAGCTCCCTGGCATATATACAAATTTTTTTCATTCAGTGATGAGGGCAATTGAGAAAAGGAGCCTCTTATATTCCCACATTGTACACTATGACCGGCATTTGCTCCGCCATTAAATCTGGCGACGTTATTAATATTAACGGACAAATAGTCAACAAATTTCCCTTTTCCTTCATCTCCAAATTGGAGCCCAACGACAGAAATTAACATAAATTTATTCCTTTTATTTATGGAGTGAACATAGATAATAGTTAAATTTTATCTTTAATCATTTATTTGAAAAATAAAAAGCAACCCATTTTAACCTGGTGTGTTAAATGGCTATTCACATGTTGTTATTAATCATTTATTTTAAAATGACCAAACAGATTTCTTATTATTATGGTTATTTTGGGCAGTTATTTTTAATAAATTCCTTTTTATTGTTTATATACCAGAGAATCTGCTATTAATAACGCTTCGCTTAAGGTATCAACAACGGGAACACCTGCGGTTTCAAGACTTATACGGCTGTGGGTTCCCCCGGTATAAAGAATGGCATGGGTACCTGTTGCTAATGCCGCAATTGCGTCATCAGTAGCGTCACCAATAACCACACTTTGTTCAGGAGAAACATTGAGTTTTTTTAGATGACCTGCCAATTGTTCTGATTTGCCGGTTGTTAATAGTGGCGTATTTCTGCCATCTACCTGGGTAAAGAATTTGCCGATACCATGATTATCGAGCATAGGTACTAACTCATCATGTTGCATCAGTGAACATAATGATTGAGTAGCCCCTGTTTGATATCGGGAAGCAAGGAGTTGACTCACGCCTTCAGTTAAACTGGCTTTCTGAATACCTGGCCGATAATGAAAATTAAACGTTTTCCCGATCACTGACCATTCAGAAGATGAGGGTTCACGTCCAATCACTTGTTTATAGAAAATTTGCACCGGAACACAATAATATTCCCGATATTGTTCTAAGGTCAGCGATTCAATGCCAATTTCTGCAAGCGCAAAATTGGTTGCACTTAATGAAACATTGACATCATTAAGCAATGTTCCATTCCAATCCCAAATAATATGTGCTGTTGCCATAATCAATTATTTCCCTTTTCTAAACTAATTTTCCGGGCAGAACATTCAGGGCATTGATGTGCCAGAGTCTTAAATGCATCTATTGGTTGCTCACAATTCAGCGGTGTTTGTGATTTCAGATTCGATAGAAAACACAATAATTTTGTTGCCCATGTTGAGTCTGCCAGGGTGTCATGAAGGACAGATAACAAACTGTATGAATAGGCGACCCAATCCGCAGTAGTTGTATGAGCATATTTACCATCAGTTAAGAGCTGGGTAACCAAACTGTTTAGTACCCGATGATGCCTGAAACACCAAGGTGTCAATACATCTAAAGTTTCAGGGCTGAATACACAATCAGGATGCCCATAAGTACGAGTACGTAATAGTTTTTCCCAGTGCAGTTCGACGGCTCGTGCTTTCGGATGTTGCCCGGTTTCCGCGATCACCAGGTCGATCGCCTGACGTAAGGTATCGCCTGTTCCACAATTATCATCAATAATCGTCACTGTTTGCCCAGACGGAATGTCAGGTCCCCACAGACGATTGCTCTTACTAGATGCATCATCGTAGCGTGAAACTTTCACTAAATTGAGATCGCTGCCCCATGCCGCCGCGGTTACTGCCGCCGCCGCTGATCCTCCCAACATAATGCCAACAACCGAGGAGTTTGGGCATGCATCAATTTGTGCCGCGGCTAACGTTAACAGGTGATTATCCCCTTCAATATACGGTCTGGGCACTTTGTGTTCCGAAGAAAACGGCAATTTCAAGTCACGGATCGAAGAGGATGAAAAACTGAATGCCGTGCCTGTCAGTGTTGAGCTGACGACTTTAGCGCACTCTTTGACCCCATCGATAAACGGCACGATATCTTCGTTAACAATTTGCGGAGAGCTTAATAAGCTATCAATCACTCTGAGCAACTTTGCCAAGATATGATCGGCTAATATATATTTTGATGGGGTGGCGCACAGCGCATCTGCACACTGGAGTTGAGTGATGTGCTCCGCGTAATCTTTCGCTGTAGCCAATAGCTCCCGGCAAGATTTTTGTTCGTAATAGGCAACGCCGCGGGAACCGACGAATTCCGATGTCTCTGTGAGTAAACCCGGAAGCGACGCCACTTCTTTCGCTAAATAGCCTGCTTCGGGTATGCCGCGTAATTCCCCCAATAAACCAATAGCGCGAAGATCCAAATCAGGAGATAAAGAGAACGTCCCGGACATATTCAACTCCTCGGCGATTGCGTTGCGGCAAGGGCATCTTCAAGAGAAACTTTACCGATATGTAAAGCCTGACCAAGAATTGCACCTTCAACACCCAGAGTATACATGTCCGCTAAAGCACGCAGATCATCTATGCTTGATACCCCGCCGCCGGCAATCACTGGTGATGAAGTTTGCGCACAGACTTCACGTAATAGAGTGAAGTTTGGTGAACTCATCATGCCGCCCCGCTCAACATCGGTCACGACGTAGCGCTGACAACCTTGTCTATCAAGGCGTTCAAGTACATCCCAGAGATTGCCATTGTTTACATTCCATCCGTGGGTTGCCAGTTGATAACCTTCTGATGTGCTTCTTACATCCAGAGCGATTGCGATTTTATCGCCATGTTCTGCAATCGCCCGGGCACACCAATCTGGTTTTTCTAGTGCGGCGGTTCCCAAATTAACCCTCTGGCATCCGGTTGCTAATACTTTGCTCAAAATCGCCTCATCTCTGATCCCGCCACAGACCTGAACATGAATATCAACTGCGGCGATAACATCAGCAATCAAATGGCTGTTTGAGCCTCGCCCTGATGCAGCATCAAGATCAACAACATGTATCCATTTCGCCCCCGCATTTTGCCAAGCCAGCGCGACCTCTACCGGGGTACCTAAAGGTCTCCGTAATGTTGAACTTTCACCACGAGTTAATCGAATCGCAGAATTCGATGTCATAGCAATGCCGTCAACAATATCAACCGAGGGGAAGACCTCAAATGTTTCCTTACTTATCATTGGATGCACCTAAATAATCCCAAATATATAATTTATAAACTAATAACAATATGTGATTAATTCAATTATAGGTTGTAACTTAATTAATGGAAATTTTTCTTGGTTCTTCGAAAATGAACGGATTAATTTAATGGTTTAAGTTAATCGCTCATAAGCTCAATAGTAATGAAAAGAAAAAATTTCTCAATATAGTTATAACGAATTTAATAACTTTGATGGTTTTATTCAGTTGCTGGATCTCATATTTAATTAATAAGTTACTTAATAAGGGGTGGTTTATCAATGGGGAAGTTCGGATTCAGTAGAAATATGAGGAAGCAATTCTGCCATTATCACCAACAAGGGAGTTAATTATGTTCGACTGATATGCCAACCACTGAAAAAATAGGTAATTCTGTTTTTTTAGGAAATGGTTGTAATAAATAACATTTCAAAATAGTGATACACCTTACACGGCAAGGGTTGCGCAAAAAATTTTATCGCAAGCTCTATGGTCGCTTATTATGTGAATCTACCAACTATTTATATTATCGTTATACTTTTTACCCAAGTAACACTCGACTTCTCATTATTGATATAAGTTCCTTATTACTCTATCTGATAATTCTTCCACCTTTCGTA